>NZ_JBIPPD010000220.1:0-5343 GCF_044368625.1 Flavobacterium sp.
TCGCTATCGGAATTCGAAACCAAAACACTTTTGAAAATGTAACCACTATTGCCTATTTTGGAGCAGGATTTTTGTTGTTAAATTGTGCTTTTCACGCATATACAAAATTTCGAAAAAACGGATTTGGCGCTTTTTTTTCTATTTAATAGTTTCTTGAGAAAAATGACAATACTAAATTGAAATCACACAGTTCATTAAATTAAGAAAACAGCCGTCAATTGTAACTTAATTCATAGAAATGTATACTTTTGAAAAATTATAAACTTCGCAATTAATTGCTAAAGAAAAAAGAAGGTATAAAATGTTTCTTTTATTGGTAAAATCTGTTCTAGTCACACCCCATTTAAAGTTACAATTTAAATTTGTTCCATTCAATAAACACCATATAAATCAAACCTTTTCACACTAATGTCAGAAAATCCAATCATTAATTCCCATCCAGATTCGGAAAATAATATCGAAAGAAATTTTGATGCATTAAATCAGTCTTCAGACTTTCAACAGATGGAACAAAGTAAATTGAGTTTACTGAAACCTAATTTTAAAAGAGCCAAAGTTGCTCAATTATTCGTTTGGGCGGTAATGGCAATTGAGATTCTTTCCGTGATTTCATCCTACTTGCAATTTCGCCTTTTAAAAGATTTTGAAAACGGTGAAGAAGTAACCGAACTCATGATTGCCTCAAACGACACCAGAGAACAATGGATGGGAATTAGTTACACTGTACTTTTTATAATTTCTGGATTTACATTTATTATGTGGTTTCGACGTGCCTACTACAATTTAAGCATTCGTACTTCGGCAGTCCATGACCACAGTTGGGCTGCTGGAAGCTGGTTTGTACCCTTTCTGAATTTAATTCGCCCGTACCGCATCATGATGGAACTTTCTTCGAAAACATCGCAATTAATCAATTTAAGAACAACCCAATTTACCCATAGTAATTCCACCCTAATTGGGATATGGTGGACGTTATGGATTTTAGGAAACTTTGGAGGAAACTTGCTCATGAGAGAAACTTTGAGTGCCGAAACGGTTGAAGAATTGCTGCAAAGCACCTCCGTTGCCATCGGAGTTTCTGCCTTTATGATTCCAGTATCGATTGTTACGGTACTGATGATACAATCGTATGCACAAAAAGAAGAACTGCTTACAAAACTGGAAAGTACCTCCAATCCCATTTAAATTTATTTTTGTAAAAAATAATGCATTACAAAAAAAATCGTTTAGCTTTAGTAAAATTTTAAATGATACTGTTTTGAAACACGCATCAGGAATTATGTCTTTAATTTTAGGAATTGCTTTAGCGGGTTATGAAATCAATCACATGCATGCTGCAGGATCAAAAATCAAATCGTTTTTTGGAATAGAATATAAAACGGGATTGACTTTTTTAATCATAGGTGCGGTTGGGCAATTGCTGGACTCATCGCAATGGTTTGAAAAAAATAGGTGTTTTTACTTCGCTTTTTTACAATAAACGAGGCGGGGTTATTTACCAATATTTATAAATGAAATGAAACTAAGAACCGTTCAAGTAACCCGATACATTCAAGCGCTTCGAGAAGGAGGCTCTTTACCGGCTTTGGCCGACGCCAACGATGATTTTAAATACGTACTCAAATTTAGAGGGGCTGGCCACGGAACGAAAGCTTTAATTGCCGAATATTTAGGTGGCGAAATCGCTCGAGCATTGGGGTTGCCCGTTCCTGAGTTGGTTTTTATCGAACTAGACCAAGCCTTTGGTCGCACCGAAGCCGATGAGGAAATCCAAGAACTGCTTCAAAAAAGTCAAGGACTCAATTTAGGTCTGCATTTCCTGTCTGGTGCTTTAAATTTTGACCCCAATACGCAAGAAGTCGCTGCCAAACTGGCTTCGCAAGTGGTTTGGCTTGATGCATTTATCACCAATGTCGACCGAACTTTTCGCAATACCAATTTGCTTTTATGGCACAAGGAATTGTGGCTCATTGATCACGGAGCGGCATTTTATTTTCACCATTCCTGGGACAATTGGGAAAAACACGCACAAAGTCCATTTGCTCTGATAAAAGACCATGTTTTACTGCCACAAGCGAATGATTTGGAAGAAGTAAATACCGCTTTTCAAAGCCTTTTAACGGACGAAAAACTAAAAGAAATTGTCGAATTACTTCCCGACGACTGGCTCGTTTGGGAAGGCAACAATCAAACGCCCAACGAGATCAAAACTATATATTATCAATTTTTAGTGTTGCGAAAATTACACGCAAGCACTTTTGTAAACCAAGCACAGCATGCAAGAGCCGCACTTATATGAGTATGCCGTAATTCGCGTCGTGCCAAAAATTGAGCGCGAAGAATTCATCAACGTTGGCCTGATTTTGTTTTGCAAAAGACAACAGTACATTCGAATGGAGTATCAAATCAATGAAGCCAAATTGCAACTTTTTGATTGCGAAATTGAGCTTTGTGACCTTATTTCCTACCTAAAATCTTTTCAACAAACCGCTTTTGGCAACAAAAAAAACGACAGAATTGGGCAATTAGAAACGCCGGAACGGTTTCGATGGTTAACAGCCGTGAGGAGTTCGGTACTTCAAACCTCGCGACCTCATGCAGGTTTGACCGATGATTTAGAGGCTACTTTTGAAAAATTATTTGCTGAATTGGTTTTGTAAAAAAATGCAGTTTCAAAAGGAGAAAAAATCAAGAAGCTCCAAAACGCAATGGTTGCATTAGAGATAAAAGATTCAAGCAATTACTACACCTGAAAAAAGCTGGATAGGCAAAAAGAGTTGTAAAAGCCGTAAGTGTACCAAAGTAATCAATCCCAATCAACGTTCAAAACTACCATCGATTTTTCTTGAGTACACAAATCTAAAGTAGTAATTTGCGGTCTCAAAAATGAATCCGTAAATGAAAGTTTGTATTGCCGAAAAACCAAGTGTCGCCCGTGAAATTGCAGCTGTTTTAGGTGCCAATACCAAGCGCGACGGGTATTTCGAAGGTAACGGATATGCTGTAACCTACACTTTCGGCCACTTGTGTACGCTAAAAGAACCCAACGATTACAAACCCCATTGGAAAAGTTGGGACTTGAACAACTTACCGATGCTTCCCGAAAAGTTTGAAACCAAAGTAGTTGCAAATGGAGGTATTCAAAAGCAATTCAACATTATAAAAAGTTTGTTTGACAAAGCCGTTGTAGTGATCAATTGTGGTGATGCGGGACAAGAAGGCGAACTTATCCAACGTTGGGTCATGAACGAGGCCAATTACAAAGGCGAAGTGCAGCGGTTGTGGATTTCATCTTTAACCTCCGAAGCCATTCGGGAGGGTTTTGATAATTTGAAACCCGCTTCGCAATACGACAATTTGTACTATGCAGGATTTTCAAGAGCCATTGGCGACTGGCTTTTAGGGATGAATGCCACCCGACTTTACACCGTAAAACACGGTGGATTCAAACAAGTTTTGTCCATCGGAAGAGTTCAAACACCCACATTGGCAATGGTTGTGGCACGTTTTAAAGAAATAGAGAATTTCAAACCTCAGCCTTATTGGGAATTACAAACCCTGTACCGCGATATCCTTTTCAGCTATGAAGAAGGTCGTTTTTTAAAAAAAGAATCGGGCGAATTATTGGCACAAAAAATCCAGGAAAGTGATTTCGAAATTGTTGCTGTAGAGAAGAAAAACGGAAACGAGTTTGCGCCAAAACTCTTTGATTTAACTGGTTTACAAGTATATTGCAATACAAAATTTGGCTTTTCGGCCGAGGAAACCCTTAAAATTGCACAAACCTTATACGAACAAAAAGTGATCACGTATCCCCGTGTAGATACCACTTTTTTACCAAATGATGTCTACCCAAAAGTATCAGGAATTTTACAAAAGTTGACACAATATGCTGCAGTAACCCAACCGCTTTTAGGCAAAAAAATCAAAAAATCGGCGAAAGTTTTTAATGATAAAAAAGTCACCGACCACCACGCCATCATTCCCACAGGAATCGAAACGAATTTGCAATACAACCAGCAGCGGGTTTACGACATCATTACCAAACGATTTATCGCAGTTTTCTACGACGATTGTTTGGTGGCCAATACGACGGTTTTGGGCAAAGCTGCCGATGTGCCTTTTAAAGCGACGGGGAAAGAAATTTTGAAAAAAGGATTTCGCATCGTTTTCGAAGATCCAAATGCAGTTGAAAAGGAGGCCGATTTATTACCTAAATTTAGCGTAAGTGAAAAAGGGCCACACCAACCTTCATTTCTCGAAAAGGAAACCAAAGCACCCAATTATTTCACCGAAGCATCACTTTTACGGGCGATGGAAACCGCTGGTAAGCAAATTGACGACGAAGATTTGCGCGATTTGATGAAAGAAAACGGCATTGGTAGACCCTCAACAAGGGCGAACATCATTGAAACTTTGTTCAAACGGCAATACATTGTGCGAAATAAAAAACAATTATTGCCCACCAAAACTGGAATCCAACTCATCGATACCATCCAAAATAAGTTGCTTACCTCTGCCGAACTCACAGGATCTTGGGAAAAACAGTTGAGAGACATCGAAAAAGGCACACATTCTGCCGCTGCATTCATCAAAAACATGAAGCAAATGGTGGACGAACTCGTTGCCGAAGTTCGATTGGAACATAAAGCAGCTTCCATTTCGCACCTTGAAAATACCTCAAAAAAAGTGGAGACCTTGGAAAAAAAGAAAGCCGCTGGAATTGCAGCAGAAACCTGTCCGAAATGCAAACAAGGGAATTTGTTGAAAGGAAAATCAGCTTTTGGCTGTAGCCAATACAAAGCGGGTTGCGATTTCAAATTGCCTTTCACCTTTGGCGACAAGAAAATATCTGAAAATCAATTCCTCCGTCTGCTTCAAAAAGGTTCTACGGTAAACTTAAAAGATTTCAAAACCGAAAATGGCCTTGTTGAAGGATTGCTTCGTTTTGATCAAAATTTTCAGCTGCAGTTGGAATTGAAGAAAACATTTGATAAGCCAATTCCCGAAAAGCTGCTTTGTCCAAAATGCAAAAACGGAACCATTTTAAAAGGAAAAACGGCATACGGATGTACGGCTTATAAAACGGGTTGCGACTTTAAAGTTACTTTTGAAAAAGTGCGTCTTCAGTTGGGCAATCAGAAAATAAGCAAATCATTGGTGTATGAAATTTTAAAAACGACATTTAGATAAAAGAAAAAAAGACATCAAAATAGGGCGTAAGGAATTCCAACTATTTTTTTAACTTGAAAGCAACTTTTAATTAAAAAATTTAATGCATATCCGTTTTTAATCATACTCCTGTAATACTTGCTATCACTAGTCTATCGAAGATTTTCTCAC
>NZ_JBIPPD010000221.1:0-5335 GCF_044368625.1 Flavobacterium sp.
AATTGTTTATATTTTTTCATGCAAGACAAATTTAGGCTTTTGACCTTAAACACTTGGAGGAAAACTCCAAGTGTTTTTAATTTATCTGTTGCACTTATAACTTGAACTTACAAATTATGAAAAATATCTTTTTAGTTTTATTTACTTTATTTACATTCACGCTTTCGGCTCAAAATAGCAAAAACGAAAAAGCGGTTATCAAAACCAATATCTATTGTGATCATTGCAAAGCTTGCGAAACGTGTGGTCAAAATTTTCAAGAAAATTTATATAAAATTACAGGTTTAAAAATGTATGAATTGGATGAAAAAGCAATGACGTTGACGATTTATTACAATGGTAAAAAAACTACTTTAAACGAAATTAAAACAGCAATTACCAAACTGGGTTATGATGCTGACGAGATGAAAGCCGATACATCAGCTTACGACAAACTCGACGATTGTTGCAAAAAAGTTTAAATTCAGAAATAGAGAATTATTTAAATGTTTAGTAATACTCAGATGAAAAAAATTGTGTGTCTAATCCTGTTTTTTGCCTTGTCACTAGTTAGTGCTGCTCAGTCGGGATATGAGATCAAAATTGACTTAAAAAATTACAAGGATGACTTGGCTTATCTTACCTACTACCAATTTGACAAAACGTTCATAAAAGACACGTGTACTAAAATACAAAATGGAAAGATTATTTTTAAAGACAACAAAAAACTCGATACGGGGATTTACTCATTAGTAAGTAAGCAAAAAGCATTGTTGTTTAATTTTTTTGTGGACAATGATACGCAAAAGTTGGAATTAAAGAGTGATTCAGAAGCTGATTTTGCCGAAGATCTAGTTGCCCTAAATTCTGAGAAACAAAATAATTTTTTAGACTATATTAGATACATCGGTAAGCAAAACTTGAAATTGCTTGAACTGGAAAAAAACACAATTTTAAAAACTAAAACGGATACCGTATTATTCAATGAAAAAAGAGTCGCAATTGAAAAAAGTATTGCGGATTACGAAAAAAATTTTGTTAGCCAAAACAACGGTTCCTATGTCGCAAGCGTTGTTAATTTAAAAACAGACAAAATTTTGCAACAGGATTCTTTTTCTTCAAAAGACAAACTGGATAGTGTTGCGGCATTCAATTATTATAAGAAACACTATTGGGATGGAGTAAATTTTAAAGATGATGCCATAGTGAGGACCCCCTTTTTTTACAATAAAGTACAAAAATATTTTGAGCACGTGGTTCCTATGCAACCCGATTCCGTTAGTGTCGCAATTGACAAAATTTTAAATCAAACCGACCAAAAAAGTTTGATGTACAAAACGCTTTTGGCACATTTTACTTATACTTACGAATCATCTACACTAATGGGTTTTGATAAAGTGTTTGTTTATCTAGTGGACAATTATTTTAAAAAAGGGAAAGCTTCTGGTTTATATAATGATGAGGTTGTAGTGCAAAATATAATTGATCGTGGAGATAAATTAAGGCCTTTATTGTTGGGTTCGCAAGCTCCTGAGTTGTTTATGATTAAAGCCGAAGATTATACAAAAATGAAGGCACTCGGTTTTGAAGATGCAAAAAGTAGTCAAGAACTCACGAAACTGTATTATAAAAATTTGAACGAAATAACGAATAGGTATGTAAAACTGAGCGATGTAAAAGCAGCCTGCACAATATTGGTTTTTTGGGATGCTGATTGTAGTCATTGTCAAACTGAAATCCCTGTTTTGTTAGCCTCTTATAACGATATGTTGAAAGAAAATATTGATGTCAAAGTATTCAGCGTTTACACACAATATGAAGTTGAAAAATATATTAAATACATTAAGGATTATCAATTACCTTGGGTTAACGTGTATGATGGCGCACATTTTAATAATATTATTCAAAAATATGATGTTTATTCTACTCCCGTTATCTATTTATTAGATCAAAATAAAGTTATACAGGCTAAACGGATACAGGCCAGTGACGTAAAGTCAATGATTAAAACACTAGAAAAAAAACGTAAATAATGGACTAAAAGTCTGTTTTGAACCGAAGTAAATTCCGCTCTGTATACGATTACATCCAATTGAGAACTCAGAACGCATGAATTGGAAAACAGTGTTTCTTAAAAGAATTTGTAAGCGAAGTCTTTTTTTTTAGTTTTCCAAACACTGAAAGTAAAAAGCAACAAGTGCTTAGGTTGTAGTAAGCTAGAAATCAATTTTTGTGATTGTCGAACGGTTTGTTGCTGTATTTGTTAATACTTTTTCCTGCCTTTTAAAACTACTTTTTTATTAGTATTCGACCCATTTTTTGATTCATCTCCTCTTTAAAATTTTTATACTTTCATCTTTGGTTGTACAGCAAAGTTGCAGGGGTAAATTTTTAATTTCTTAAAAAAAATTCAAATTCAATGCCACAGTCAATAATATGACTGACTCCGTATAATTGGAATTTTCGAATTTACTTATTAAAGAATAATCGATTTTTTTCTAAATAGGTTCCTACGATGATACTGTGTTTTGTCTCAATATTTCCTTACTATTTTTAAAGACTTTAAATTATTGATAATAAAGCAGATAATAAATTTTATTGTTTGAGAGACAGTAGTATTTTGGATGAGAATCTAAGTTTTTGGGTTCTATTTTTGTGGTATAAACTTAAAAAAGTAAGAAAATACTTATATGTTAATTTTAATAAAAAATTTATTCTTTTATTAAAAATGCATTTCATTTGGTTTTTTCCTAGTTTCGAAAGAATAACCCAATGTTTTATGTAAATTAATGGTAGGCTGATGTTTATTAACACTTTATTAATTATTTTTGCATTTCAATTATTATTTTATTATGTTTTGTTTGACGACAAGAGTAATGATAATTCACAAGTTATGAGGCGCTTTGAATATGAATTTCTCTTTTTTTATCAATTTGTAAGAAATAATTATTAAAAAAATAGTAACAAAGTATAAATTATTATTTCCCATCTATTTATGAAAAAATTTACTTCACTTTCTAAAGTTGCATTTCTTTTGCTGTTTTTTGGCAGTATAGGCAACTATTCGGCAAATGCACAGGCCAGGGGTTTTAGTGCATTATCTTCCGCGTCTAGAATAAGTCAGGTTGCACCTTCGGATCCTACTTTAGACGCTGTTACAATTGCGCCAGTTTGCATTGGTAGTAAAGCCAATGTAGTCTTATCGGGTTTGCTTCCAAGTACTTTCGGGACTGCTTCTTACAAAATAGGCGGAGGGGCAACTCAAACAATCTCTGGAACATCAACAGCAGATGGTACATTTAGTTTTGTTACACCCGTTCTTAATGCGATGGCAAACGGAGTTGTTATTGAAATAACTTCAATTACAGCTAACAATTTAACTACTAATTTTACTGGAAAAACAGCTACATTAGTAGTTAGTCAAATTCCTACATTATCATCGGTTACAGCAGCACCAGTTTGTGATGGAAACTCAACTACAATTGTTTTATCAGGATTGCTTCCTAATACATTTGGTACTGCATTTTATAAACTAAACAACGGGCTAACTCAAAGTGTTTCTGGGACTTCAACCGCACAAGGCACTTTTAGTTTTCCAACACCACCACTTTCCATCGCGTCAAATGGGGTAGTTGTTACGCTTACTAAAATTGCTACTAATAGTGGTTGTGAAACTATTCTTACTGGCAAAACAGTAACTTTAATGGTTTCTCCAAAACCTACACTTTCAACAGTAACTGCTGCTCCAGTTTGTGCAGGAAGTTCTGCTACCATTGTTTTGTCAGGCTTGCTACCAAATACTACGGCTAGTGCTACTTACAAAGTTAACGGTGGAATGCCTCAAATTCAAAACGGAACTTCTATGGCAGATGGGACTTTTAGTTTTTCTACACCAGTGTTAACTGCTGCATCAAACGGTGCGGTTGTTGAAATTACTAAAATAACAACTAATAATGACTGTGAGACTACTTTTACTGGTAAAACGGTTAGTCTAGTTGTTAATTCTAATCCTACACTTTCAACTGTTTCGGCAGCACCAGTTTGTGATGGAAATTCAACTACCGTTGTTTTATCGGGTTTGCTTCCAAACAATACAGCTACAGCTACTTATACAGTAAACGGAGGAGCGCCTCAAACGGAGTCTGGAACATCAACGGCAGATGGTACTTTTAGTTTTTCTACCCAAGTTTTAACTTCTGCATCAAATGGAGCGGTTATCGAAATCACTAAAATTGCATCCAACAATGGTTGTGAGACTATGTTTACAGGAAAAACGGTTTCGCTTGTAGTTAACCCATTACCTAATGTACAAATTACAGGTACTCCGCTAGTTTGTAGAGGAGATTCATTTAGTTTAACTGCTTCTGGAGGAGTTTCTTATGCTTGGAGTGGTTCAGTTGGATCAAACAACGGACTTTCTGCAGCAAGATTTACTTCTTCAAATGCATCTATTAGCAGAAGTATCAATGGTCTTGGTCAATACCACCGAATTGGGGATTACACTGTAACAGTTACAGACGCAAATGGTTGTGTAAATACAGGAACTCAAACAGTTGGAGTTAATCCAGCTTTAACTTTAAACACTATTCCTGTTGTACCGCCTGTTTGTGAGGGTTCAAATTTTACTATTAACTCTGTTGCTACTATCACTAACGTAACTAAAGTAAACACTTTCCCTTATTTCGCAGTTAGTGCTGGTAATCAAAATGATATTACTTATTCTTGGACGGGTCCAAACGGATTCACATCATCTTCAAGTAATGCCTTAGTTAACAATGCTACAATTGATAATGCGGGTACTTACAACCTTGTTATTACAGGTCCTGGAGGATGTACTAGAACTGCAGACAGAAATGTGAATGTTAATCCAAATCCAACAATCACACTTGACGCCACAGCAGAAGTGTGTACAGGTTCTAATATTACATTAACTGCTTCAAGCAATGGAAGTATTTTTTCTTGGTTCAGAAATGGCAGTTTAGCAGGTCTTGGTTCTTCATTAACAATTAGTTCTGCTGATATGTCGGATGCAGGAATTTATACTTTCAGATCTAGAAGTGCATCATCTTTATGTTTTTCAGAGCAAAATATTGAGTTGATCGTTAAACCACTTCCTACATTATCTACAGTAACAACAGGATCAGTTTGTGCTGGAAATTCTGCAACTATAGTTCTTTCAGGCTTGCTTCCAAATACTACAGCTACAGCTACTTATACAGTAAATGGCGGAGCGCCTCAAACGGAGTCTGGAACATCAACAGTAGATGGGACTTACAGTTTTTCTACGCCAGTTCTTTCTGCAGCAGCAAATGGATCAGTAATTGAAGTTACTAAGATAACAACGGATCTTGGATGC
>NZ_JBIPPD010000044.1:0-18350 GCF_044368625.1 Flavobacterium sp.
GTGCAACAACAAATAACGAAAAAAGTAAAGCCAGAATAAGATAAAAATGTTTCGACATTATTCATTTTAATTTGAACAAAGATACTTTATTTTTTATTTACATATTTATAAAAAAGGCAGTCTAGGTTTACTGTAAAAAAAACGTCAAAGTATTACATAACTGTAGTTTAATTTATAGTTCAAAAAATAATGGGGAATTTAAAAAAAATAAAAAACGACTGTTAACATAAGTCAAACAGTCGTTTTGAATAAAAATGTATTGAAGAGTTAGTTCTTGATAAACTTTTTCACTACTGAAGTTTCAGAATTGCTAAATCTAACAAAATATACCCCACTTTGTAAGTGAGAAACATCTACTTGGTTTGTACCAGCAGTAAATTTATTGGTAAGAATCAACTTCCCGAAAACATCAGTAATTGTAAGGTCATCAAAACTAACATCGTTTGAAGTTGAATAATTTAAGATATTATTGGCAGGATTGGGATACAATAAGATATTTTTATCGTTTAAAGCAAAATCTTCATTGCTCAAATTGGTTAAATTATTACCACTTATTATCAAGCTGAATCTTCGTCCTCCGGCTGGTAAAGTTCCTTTGTGCGAAACCGTTATTGTATAAGCACCAATTGCATTGTCGATATCTACACGCTCAAAAATATCAACATTATTTGTACCAATATTTGTAGGAGCATCGTAAGGCAATGCTTTATTTAAACTCCAAGGATAATGCGTAACGGTGTTTTGCGTCACTTTCAAATCTAAATCATTTACTAAATAAGAAACATTTGGATCAATGACGTTAGAGTTAAACGATGTTGGAGCTGGATCAGTCCAACAGATAGACACTTTAACTGATGCTGGATTACTTACAGAAAAGGTACGCGTGTAAGGAGTATTGTTCAATAAAGTTAACTCATCAATAACAGCATTTCCAGCATTTTTAGAAGTGATTAAAGAAGCAGCACCAGCGGCATCTACAAGACCCCATCCAAATTCATAATCAGGTCCTTCATAAAAACCAGCTTCTTTGGCAGTATGCATTAAAAGACCTTTTAAAGTAGAAGATCTCATGAAATTTGAGAACACATTATTGTAATGCTGTTGCAACAGTATGGCAGCTCCTGCAACAGCTGGAGAAGCCATTGAAGTACCTTGATACGTAGCATATGATGTATTAGAGTTAGCTATACTTGAAAAAACACCCACTCCTTTGGCAACAACTTCGGGTTTAATTCTCCCGTCGTCAGTGGGGCCCCAACTACTAAAACTGGACATTTGTACACTATTAGCATTCACGTAATTTGACACATTTGAAACAGCACCTACAGTCAATGAATTTTTGGCATTATTCATACCTCTAATTAAATCATAACCAAACTTATCCTGGTTTTGATTTGTTAAAAGAGTAGTTTCATTACTATTTCGATCATTACCTGCAGATACAACTGGCAAATAAAATGGGGCCGCAAATGTTAGATTATCCATTTGCTGTGCTCTTGAATCATAAGCGCCAAATATCCAAGTGTTCAAATTACTTCCTATCCAATACGAATGGTTGGAAACTAATAATCCGTCCGCAGCTTCAATGGCCATCTCAGCATAGTCGTTATTCCAGTCATATGATTTTCCATTGGCTTGAAATGCAATTCCTCTAGCCGTAACATTTGTTCCTCCGGCTAGGACCGTACCGATTACATGCGTTCCATGATTTGAATAATTTATAAAGTCAAAAATATTTACTCTAAAGTTATTGAATTCTTGATGCGTTTCTAAAGCAGGACCACTGTCCCAAACTCCAACGGTCATTCCTTGTCCTTGTAAATTTAATCCTAATGTACCACCATTATAGAGTCTATTAGTACCAATAGTGACAGAAGAACCCAAATTTGTAGTTTCGGCATAGGAAATATTCCCAGATTGATCGATATCATAAATCTCTTTTTCCACACCATCCACCGTAAATCTTCTTGGTTGTGGATTCGCTTTTAGATAACTTTCTATTCGTGCTTCACGTTCCAAATGTTGACGTGTAAATTCAGACTTCAGTTCATTTAACTTCTCGACATCGGTAGCACGTATAATTTTTTCTTTTTCATTTTGGGTTTGAGCATTACAAATTGTAGCAAAGCCAAACAAGGTAAACGTAAGTATGTATTTAATTTTTTTCATATAATTTTTTTTAACATAAAATAAATTTAATCCAATCAGAATAATACTAATTGATTAACTAATCACAAATATACTATTTTTTAAAAACAATTAAAATAATGAAGAAAGTTTAACTAAAATTAGAAACTGTTTAAAAAAAGTATTGCCTCTAAAAAGAGGCAATACATTTAAAACTATTTTAAAAAAACTATTCTGTAATAGTGAATGAAATAGGCCCAGTAGACGAACCGAAGTTACCTGCACCTGACGCAAGAATAACACTAGGATTAGAGTTCAACTTTATCGAAAAAGAACCATTAGAAGGAGAAGATAAACCATCACCATAACTATCGTTCATTGTAAAAGTGTAAACCCCAGGAGTTAAACAAAACTGTTGGTTGAAAGTAGCCAAACCATTAGCATATGCACTCGATGAAGCAACTACAACACCAGTACCATTAGTTAAAACCCAGCTAATTTCACTAGCAAAATTGTCAAAAACAATGTTAAAATCCGCTCTCGTATCTGTACAACCTCTTTGGATAGAAACTGCATGACCGATTCTATTAGGTAATACATAATCTGTGTTAGATTCTGCAAAAACCAAAACTAAACTAACACTTCCAGTTACTGGTAAAGAATTGTAATCACCTGAGTTGATTTTTACAAGAGCTGTATTTTTTCCAGCAGGGATGATAGCCGTTGATAAATCAACCGAATACTGGTTTGGCGCAGCCGAAGTAAAAGAACTAATACTGATTGGTATTAATCTATCTACGTTAGAAATTGTAGTGCTACTTACAAGTACATCGATTGAAGAAGGCTTAGTCGCAACTACTTCAAGTACCGATGTAGGACTATTGAACAAAAGTGCTTCTTGTGGCCCTGTAAAAGTCTTATATTTGTCATCTTCATTGCTACAACTGAATAGCGCAAGGGACAAAAATAAAATCAAAAATTTTGATATATTTAATTTTTTCATTTTGAAATTCTTAATTGTTAATAAATCTTTTAGTATCCAGGATTCTGTTGAATTGTAATGTTTCCAGCAACTTCTAACTGAGGAATAGGCAAAGTAAAACGGTGATCAGACAAAGGCAAAGTAAGCGGAAGACCACGTATTGCATCATCAGTAACGTTTCTATCAATACCTTGACTTCCTGCCAAAGTAGCTAATCGTTTGATATCTAAATAACGGTGTCCTTCAAAAGCCAACTCTTTTCTTCTTTCTAGTAAAATGCTAGCCCAAGCCGCTTGTGCATCAGCATAAACAGGAAGAACGTTAGTAGCACCTCTTGAAGACCTGATTGAACGAATTCTAGCAGCAACTGAATTTGCAGCACCGTTCAACAAACCATCATTAGCGTCACATTCGGCAAGAATAAAAACCATTTCAGATGCTCTGAAAATTTTCAAGTCATTTCGTAGTGGCTGCTGTTGAGTCTTTCCTGGATATTTATTTATTGGCAAAATATCATTCTCAACATAGTTGATGTCCGTTAAATAGTTTGCATTTATTGCTGCACTAGCGTCAACCCATGCAGTTTTTCTGATATCATTAGGAAACTGGTCTAACAAATTAAATAAATTTCTTCCCATGTCATGGAAACATCCACCAGATGCAGAAGTTGTGTTGAAATACCAAGTAGAAGCGATATTTCCCCAAGTACCTCCTGTTGGACGAGAAGCAGCGTAAATAATTTCACCTGCTGTGTCGTTTACACTCCACATACCTGCATACGCTGCACCAGTTGCTAACGGACGAGCAGTTAAAGCTGCAGAAGCGTATTGTCTAGCTTTAACATAATCTTTTCTGTACACATACATTCTAGCTCTAATAGCGTTAACTAAGTTACGAGTAACAAATTTATAATCAGCTGCTGGAGATAAGTTATTTTCTGCAAACAACAAATCAGCTTCGATAAAGTCAAAAATAACTTGATTAGAAACTCTTAATCTTGGCTCAACAACTAAAGGGTCATACACCTTATCTGAAAGAATTACACCCAAAGCTGTAGGATCAGAAACATTTGTTGAAAAAAAGGCAAGAAGTTGCAAATACGCATACGCTCTTAAAGTTCTAGCCTCAGCTAAAATTATATCTCGCTGTACAGTTTCAACCTCATTATTAGGGGTTACCAAATCAGAAAATTCGATTAATCTATTTACGCGGTTAATAAGCGTGTACTGAGTGTTCCACAAACCAGCCGCATCTCCAGAATTTGCATTTAATACAAATCTGTGTAATTGCAAACCTTGTCCTCCATTATCAGGACCGATACCTACTTCATCCGTAAATACAGTAGTAAAAGCAATCTCACTTGTGTTGTCAACTCTATTGTAAATATCACCATTGAGGTACTTTCTTAAATCGGCAACAGTTTTAAAAGCATCTTCTCTGTATATCTCACCATCTTGAACTATTTCTAAAGCGTCATCACAAGAGACAATAGATAAAGTAAAGAATGCAAGAAATAAAATATTTTTTATTTTTTTCATAATTATTATTTTTTATAAATTAAAACCCAATCGATGTACCAAAAGTAATAGTTGTAGGATTAGGGAAATTAGTAACTGACAAAGAGTTGATAGACTCTGGATCAAAACCTCTCCATTTTGTCCATGTCAATAAGTTCTCTCCTTGAACAAAAAATCTTACATTACTTAATGGTGTTTTTTCAAGATATTTAGCTGGAACATTGTAACCTACGCTAATATTTTTTAAACGTAAAAATGATGAATCATACAAGAAACGATCTGAATCCAAAAATACATCATTATTAGAAGCTTGCAAAGATGGAACGTTTGATGTTGTGTTTTTAGGTGTCCATTGATTTAAGAAATCAGCTGTTACGTTATCATCACCAATGAATGCTGGATTTGAAGCCCAAACAAATTGATTGTCAATTCTCCACACATCTAACATGTATGAGAACAACGTATTTACATAAAATCCTTTGTAATCAACATTGAAACCAAATCCACCTTGATATACAGGCAAATTACTTTTCCCAGTTGCTCTTCTATCATTAGCTTCATCAGGAGTTTCAGTTACATTATTGTTAGCATCTAAATACAAAAGATTACCGTTAGCCTGATTTATACCAACATAAGGAATTAAATTCCACTCTCTAAGAATATTACCTGGCTGAATAAGTTGACCAACACCACTTTGATCAGTAGCTGCTAATTTCGTTATTTCGTTTTTATTGTATGAAGTATTGGCAAATACAGAGATTTTAGTATCCGCATTTCTAACAATGTTGTATTTAAGTAAAACTTCAATACCTGAATTTCTAAGTTCTCCGTTATTACCTTGAATTGCATAACCAGTACCTACAACAGATGAATTAGGAATTCTGTTGAATAAATCAGTTGTAACTTTTTGATATACATCAACGTTACCTTCTAATTTGTTGTCAAACATAATAAAATCAACACCTATATTTGCCTGAGCAATTTGTTCCCAACCCACAGGGGTATTTGCGATTTGACCATACAATAATGAACCTGGAATGTTGTTATATCCAGCTCCTACACCAATAAGCTCTCTTGTAATGTTACGTGAAGTTAAAAGAGATGGAAAACCATAAGCAGACGCTGCAATATTTTGGTTACCGTTAGTACCATAAGATACTCTCAATTTCAACATATCAAAAACTGAACCTTCCATAAAATCTTCTCTATCAATGTTCCAACGACCTGATACGGACCAGAATGTTCCCCAAACATTATCATTTGCAAAACGGTACGTACCGTCTCTTCTTAAAACACCACTAAAACCGTACTTTTCATTGTAATCATAATCAACAGTTCCAAAAACAGACAGTGTACCACCTGATAACTTAGTACCATTTACAGTAGACACATAAAAGTTAGGAGTAGCAGGATTAAAAGCAACGTAACCTGTTCCAGCACCAGGAACGTAGTTCAATGGATTTAAACCATTTTGACGTGACCCGTGTCCTTGATAATGTGCTTTTGTATATTCTACAAATGCGTTTGCAGCTAGATTGTGTTTTTCCTTGAAAATTTTGTTGTATCCAATATTTGCCACATTAGTAATAGTCAAATCATTGAAAGTAGATTGATCTTCAAAACCACCAAATTCAGAACCTGCATTTCTAGCAACAACTAAAGCAAGATAAGACTGAGGAGCTCTACCGAATAATCTACCGTACTGTTTAAAATCAATACCCGTTCTGTTACTAATCGTTAATTCTGGAGTAATTTTGTATGACGCTCCAAAGTTTACAATCATCGTTTTTTCAGTAAAAGTACTTGGTAAAGAACCATCTCTTAAAATATCTTGCAATACATAAGTATCGTTAGAACCTGAGAAATCATTTCCAATTCCAGGAAATAAATCATTTCCAGGGATTCCATTCAATAACTCAGCACCTGTACTGTATGGACTCGTTGGCAAATAAGGCAATCCCATTAAACCTCCGTGCAATGGATTTTGAATGGTGTTGTTGTTAACTGCATCATTCGTTTCTTGATCCAATTGATTTCTTTTTGAATAACCCAAAGATATTTGAGAATCGTAGTTAAATTTGTTGTTCTCACTTTTTCCTTTGATGTTATTTCTCAAAGTAAAACGCTTAAAATCTGTAGTTGGAACCATACCGCCTTGTTCAAAATATCCTAATGAAGTGTATGATGTAATATTTTTTCCACCAACAGTAATTCCTAGATTGTGTTGCGTTACACGGTCAACTCTAAAAAACTGATCTAACCAATTGGTATTTACACCATAATTAGCAATCTCTTCATCCGTTAAAGGTGCAGTTGGGGCACCAGGAGGTATATTATTTAATATACTACCTGTAGCTCCTTCTCCTTGTCCGAAAAATCTTTCGATAGTTAATGCCTGTTGTGCATTAGCCATATTGTAATCATTTCCTGGCAATGAGTTAAAACCTGTACTTGTATCGTAAGTAAATTTTGCACCTGATTCATACTTAGCGCTTTTAGTAGCAATAAGGATTACACCATTTGCTCCTTTATTACCGTAAATAGAAGTACCAGCACCGTCTCTTAAAACAGTAACTGATTCAATTTCGTTCTGGTTTAAGTTTCTAAACTGATTAGAAGTCGATGGAATTCCATCAATTACCAAAAGAGGATCTGTGTTTCCGTTAATGGAAGACGCTCCTCTAATAAATCCATCAAATTTCGCAGAACCTGGCGAACCAGAACTTGAAATAAGCGTCAAACCAGGCGATTGCCCTTGTAATGAAGCCAAAACAGAAACGTTTGCACGATTCTCAAGTGTTTCCGATGAAATGGTAGTTTGAGCAGTACCCGTTTCCGCTCTAGTTTTTGTTCTGTTGTAACCCTCAGATACAACGGTTACCACACCAAGATCAATAGCATCACTTTCTTCCATCACTACATTGACAGAATTTGAAGCACCTACCGTTATTGATTGTGTTTTGAATCCTAAATAAGAAAATACCAAAACTTGACCTGCACTGGTTTTAATAGAATATTTTCCATCAAAATCAGTTTGAGTACCACTAGTAGTTCCTTTTACTACAACAGAAACACCTGGTAATGGCATTCCTTTTTCAGTAACAGTACCTGTTACAGTTTTTTCCTGTGCAAACGAAAACTGCATAGAAAACGCTAGCAAAAGCGTAAAAATCCATTTGAATTTCGATCTCATAAAAATTTAATTTGAGTTAGTTATACCGCAAACTTCTTAATAATTCCTTAATAAAACAAACATTTGCAACTATTATTTTTTAAAATTAACTTTTGACGCTCCTCGTTGCTATTCAATACAATACCTCTTTAATTTAATTTGAGTTTACTCAACCTTTAAAAGCAATATTTTTTATCATTATTATTATATTAAATTTGCATAACCTTTTTAAAAAAATGCTACAAAACAAATATTCTAGTTTCAAATTTGAAGCAGGTGCCGATGAAGCTGGTCGAGGATGCCTTGCTGGCCCTGTAACGGCAGCTGTGGTTTTACTTGATGGTTCTTTTGAAAATTCAATGCTCAACGATAGTAAAAAACTGACCGAAAAGTCACGAAATACGCTTCGTTCAATTATTGAGCAAGAAGCAACCGCGTATGCAATCACAAATTTGTATCCCGAAGAAATTGACGAAATCAATATATTAAACGCTTCCATGAAAGCAATGCAAGAATGCATTTTGAAGTTAAACAAAACTCCTGAATATATTATTGTAGACGGCAACCGAATGTTGAATGCAAAACTGGGGTTAAATTGTTCCGTAGGAAAAGTTTTTACCCATCAAGAAATCGAGTTTTTAAAATCCATCCCTAATCAAAGTATTATAAAAGGCGATGCCAAATATTTGAGCATTGCAGCTGCCTCTGTCTTGGCCAAGACACACCGCGATGATTACATGAATACAATTCATGAAGAATTTCCGATGTACAATTGGAAAAAAAACAAAGGATACCCCACCATCGAACACCGAGAGGCCATCAAAAAATACGGAGTTACAAAATACCACCGAAAATCGTTTAAACTATTACCGGATCAACTGGAGTTACCTTTGGAATTCACCCAAATTCCCTAAAATAAATTGCGCTTCAAATAAATTTGCCAAATGCCTTAGTATTTTATGCTTCAGCTCTTCCTCATCTACTGGCCTACCCAATTCTACATGCATTGAGGCAACGGCTTTACCCCGAATGCCACACGGAATAATATGATCAAAGTAACCCAAATCAACATTGGCATTCAATGCAAATCCATGCATCGTAACCCAACGCGAAGCCCGAACACCCATTGCGCAAATTTTACGTGCAAAAGGCGTACCCACATCCAACCAAACTCCCGTTTCGCCTTCCGATCGTGTTCCATCAATTCCGTACTCCTTTAAGGTAAGAATAATTGCCTCCTCTAAAAACCGAAGGTATTTATGAATATCGGTAAAAAAATTCTCTAAATCTAAAATGGGATAGCCTACAATTTGTCCCGGCCCGTGGTAGGTAATATCTCCTCCCCGGTTGATTTTGTAATACGAAGCCGCCTTGGCTTCCAGTTGTTTTTCCGAAAGCAATAAGTTTTCAAACGAGCCACTTTTTCCAAGCGTGTATACATGCGGATGCGTCACGTACAAAAAATAATTGGTCGTTTCTAAATCAGTTTCTTCTCTCCGATTCTTGATTTTTAAATCTACAATCGATTTGAAAATAGCCTCTTGATAATCCCAAGTTTCCTTGTAATCTTGCAAACCCAAATCAGTAAACCTGATGTTTTTATTTTGTTTCACAACTTCTTTTTAAAATTTTATTTTTAGGGCGTTCCCCAAGGGTCAGGCCATCCGCTCCCGCTTTTTTTGTCCTCGCCTTGCAGGACGAGCCCAAAAAAGAGCTCCACTTCTGTCCTTAACGCAGCATTTTTCAAGAATGCAGCCCCTTTTTTTTAAAAAAACCCAAGCCTTCGCAAAGATACAAATAGAAACTCAACTAGCCCCGATTGCAGCAAATATCCTTGCTGTTTTTCTTTTAAAAAAAACAGCAAGATAATGCGAAAAGCGGGAAAATGGACCGCCGAAAAAGCCCGAACGATTTGCTCCTAAAAAAACTTGTAAGTCGTATGGTGTAAGTTATGGGCTGTTTTGGAATTTGGTGTTTGAGATTTTCTTATAGCATTTTGTTTTAAAATTTGAAATTGCCACTGTCATTGCTGTTGAAATTGATATTGCAAATTTTTCAATAAAACAGTATCTTTGCACGCTTAAAACTCAATGTATGCAACTTTCGGAACAAGAAATCATTAGACGAGAAAAGCTTCAAGCTTTACGTGACCTGAACATCAACCCGTATCCTGCGGATTTATTTCCCGTTAATCATACTTCTAAACAGGTTAAAGAAAATTTTAGTGAAGGAAAAACGGTGATTGTTGCTGGACGTTTGATGAGTGTTCGCGACCAAGGAAAAGCGGCATTCGCTGAGTTGCAAGACAGCGAAGGACGGATTCAGTTGTATTTTAACCGAGATGTAATTTGTCCCGAAGAAGACAAAACGCAATACAATACCGTATTTAAAAAACTTACGGATTTAGGGGATTTTATTGGTATTGAAGGCGAAACTTTCTTAACCAAAGTTGGTGCTCAATGTATTCGCGTGGATAAATTTACATTTTTGAGCAAAACCATACGTCCGTTGCCGTTGCCCAAAACGGATGAAGAAGGTATCGTACACGATGCATTTGTAGATCCTGAATTGCGTTACCGCATGCGGTATGTGGACTTGGTTGTCAATCCGCATGTAAAAGAAGTTTTTGTAAAAAGAAACAAGCTGTTTACTGCCATGCGAAATTTCTTCAACCAAGCAGGATACATGGAAGTTGAAACTCCCGTGTTACAAGCCATTCCAGGAGGGGCTGCAGCAAGACCTTTTATTACACACCACAACAGTTTGGATATTCCGCTGTACATGCGAATTGCAAACGAATTGTATTTAAAGCGATTGATTGTGGGTGGTTTTGATGGTGTTTATGAATTTTCTAAAAACTTTCGAAACGAAGGAATGGATCGGACTCATAATCCGGAATTTACCGCAATGGAAATTTATGTAGCCTATAAAGACTACAATTGGATGATGGAATTTACCGAAAACTTGCTCGAATATTGTGCAAATCAAGTAAATGGAACTACAGAGTCGACTTTCGGAGAGCATAAAGTAGATTTCAAAGCCCCGTACGCTCGAGTGACAATGACCGATGCCATAAAACAATTTACGGGTTTTGACATTACTGGAAAATCAGAGGCCGAATTATTTGCTGCTGCAAAATCGATGGGCATTGATGTCAATGAAACCATGGGGAAAGGCAAACTGATTGACGAAATTTTTGGTGAAAAATGCGAAGGAAATTTTATCCAACCTACATTTATTACAGATTATCCGAAAGAAATGTCGCCGCTTTGTAAAGAACACCGCGACAATCCTGAACTTACGGAGCGTTTTGAATTAATGGTTTGCGGTAAAGAAATTGCTAATGCCTATTCCGAATTGAATGACCCAATTGATCAAAGAGCCCGTTTTGAAAATCAAATGAAGCTGGCCGAAAAAGGCGACGACGAAGCCAACGGAATTATTGACGAAGATTTTTTAAGAGCGTTAGAATACGGAATGCCACCAACTTCTGGACTTGGAATTGGAATGGATCGCTTGATTATGTTTTTGACCAACAACCCTTCGATTCAAGAAGTCTTATTTTTTCCACAAATGCGACCGGAGAAAAAAACTGTGCAAATTGAATTGTCTGACGAAGAAAAAAATATCATTGCAATGTTAAATAAAAACGAAAATACGTTTGACCTAACCGATTTAAAGCAAAAAACAGGTTTGAGCGGAAAAAAATGGGATGCTTCAATGAAAAACTTGAGCAAACATAATTTGATAAAAGTGAGCTTAGACGGTGAATCGAAAACCGTAACATTTATAGGATAGGTATGTTACATACTGCAATCTAATAATCAAGGAGTTCGTAACGGACTCCTTTTTTATTTATCAAATTTTTTAATCCTTAGAATGAACAGCCTATTTGTTTTGAAAAAAGTTCAAAGTTAAAATCATCCCAAATTTTTATTTGTATTAAACCAAATATCTTTCGATTCGTCTTAGGTATATAATTTAAAAAATAAAGAAATGAAAAAATTAATTGTAATTGCACTTTTGTCCTTGAGTATTTCAGGAGTGGCACAAGAAAAGAAAAACCGTATCAATGAAGATCGTCCGCAATTAACCGCAGAACAACAAAACGAATTGCAGGTAAAAAAACTAACACTGGAATTGGATTTATCGGCACAACAACAAAAAGAAATTGCAAAGATTGTTGCGAAAAAACAATTGAAACGTGAAGCGATGCGAACGGAATTAAAGTCAAAAAAAGCAGAGGATAAAAAACTAACATCTGACGAGAAATTTGTTTTAAAAAGAAACATGCTTGACGAACAAATTGCCCATAAAAACGAAATGAAAAAAGTTTTAACCGCGGAACAGTATGAAAAATGGGAAAAAATGTCAAAAAATAAAATGAGAAAAGGAATGCAAAAAATGAAAAATGCACAACGTACTGAAAAATAATTTTGGTTTTCTAATTTATTTAATTAGATTTGACATAATAAACTATTAAAAACCGAAAAAAATGAAAAATATATTTGTTGCATTAGCATTATTTGCAGCTCTTGGAGTAAGTGCACAGACTAAAAAAGGAACGACAGCTCCAAAAACGAGCGTAGTTGCAACACAATTAACACCAGAAGCCGCAGCGGAACGTGATTTGAAAGCGTTGGACGCATTAGTGGGTGTTGATGAAAATTTGAAGGCTGATGTAAACAAAATATTTATAACCAAATACCGCACTAAAGCAGACACTTCTTTGTCAGCTGAGCGAATGGCTACATTAGATTCGTATGTTGAAAGCCAATTAGCTACTTATTTGGGTGACACAAAATTCGCAAAACTAAAAGCAAATACCAAGCTTTACAATCAGTTGGTAAAATAAAAGGTTTTTAGCCGTTATTAATTCATAGAAAAAGCTCCTTAGTTGGGGCTTTTTTTATTACCTTAACGACGGCTTTTAAGACTTTATTTTATAAATCGCTTTCTGATTAAGATGAAGAAAAATACAGGAAAGGTCATCAAGATAAAAAAAGGCAATACCAAATCTAAATTTCTTGTTGCAAGAAAAAGAGCAATCATAAACAACTGAAATCCCAATCCATAAACAGACAAGCACGTCATGAACCAATTGGGAAACTTGCTCGCTTTATGAGCTTTGGCGTCTAAAAAATAGATGATTTTGTCAAACAGGCCGTATAGTAAAAAATAAATTTTAAACAAGACGTTTACTGAACTTTGCGTTTCTCCTGGTAAAGCATTGGGTGTTTTGTTTTCAAAAATTTTGCTGGTTGAATCACCGCCAATACTTTTTGTTCTGAGAATTACATAATAATAATTATACAATGTACCTTGTAACTGCATTCCAAAAAAAGCGCCGAATAGTAATACCAAATTGCCTTGCGTTATGTAAGTAATCGTGCTTAAAAATAGAAAATTCAACAAAATGTCAAAAATACTGTCTAAATATCGACCGGAATAGGAGGGCGTTTTTTTTAATCGTGCCAATTCGCCATCCGCGGCGTCAATTCCCGATTTGAGTAAAAGCAACAACGCGGCAGTGATGTAGTAGCCCGCAAGCATGCAAACAATAGCTAATATGCCACAGAAGCCAAAAAGCAAAGTCACATGAATAGGCGTAAACTGAGTTGTTTGTAAATTTTTTGCAAGGAATTTGCCAAATGATCTACCGTAATCTGATAAATCGATAAATTGGTCTTGGGTACTGAGTTTGGACATTGAAAGAAAAGAAGAAAAGTCAGGACAATATAGTCAAAAAAAAATGAGCTATAAAAATAACTCATTTTTTTTATAATTTATGGTTTTTGAGAGATATAATGTAAATAGACCACCATTTTATTGTGATGCATTTAGAGCTAGAGCTTTTTGGCTACTTTGGCTACTGCTGCAATGGTAAAGTCTAAATCCTCAAAACTTAACGCATCTGTAATAAACCAAGATTCATAAGCTGATGGAGCAATATAAATACCTTGATCTAACATTCCGTGAAAAAACTGTTTGAAACGTGTATTGTCTCCTTTTTTTGCGGATTCAAAATCAAATACAGGGTCCGCTGAAAAATGAACAGAGATCATCGATCCTACCCGATTTATAGTAAATTCAATCGACTCTTGGGTTAAGGCATTTGCTATTCCTTCTTCCAAATAAGCGGTTTTTGCTTCTAAACGATTGTAAACTTCAGCATCAGCATCCAAAGCTTGCAACATTGCCAAACCAGCAGCCATTGCTAGTGGATTTCCCGATAAAGTTCCCGCTTGATATACGGGACCCATAGGTGCTAGAAAATTCATAATCTCTTCTCGAGCAGCAAAAGCACCTACTGGCAAACCACCACCAATAACTTTTCCAAAGCACAGAATATCGGCTGTGATGTTGTACAATTCTTGAACGCCGCCTTTCGCAAGACGAAATCCAGTCATTACCTCATCAAAAATCAATAAAATTCCGTTGTCCGAACACATTTGGCGTAAGCCTTCTAAAAAACCTTTTAAAGGCGGAATACAGCCCATATTTCCTGCAACTGGCTCTACAATGATACATGCAATTTCGCCTTTGTTGGCATCAATCAATGCCTGAACACTTTCTAGATTATTGTATTGAGCTAACAAAGTATCTTTGGCAGTTCCTGTAGTAACGCCTGGACTATTGGGTGCGCCAAAAGTGATTGCTCCACTTCCCGCTTGAATTAAAAAAGAATCGGAGTGTCCATGATAACAGCCTGCAAATTTGATTATTTTATCGCGGTTGGTATAACCTCTTGCCAATCGAATCGCACTCATACAAGCTTCTGTACCTGAATTCACAAACCGAATTTTGTCAATATTCGGAACCATATTTACTGCTAAAGTTGCAATTTCAGTCTCTAAAGCGGTTGGCATTCCAAACGAAGTTCCGAGTTTAGCACGAGAGATTACGGCATCTACAACCGGAGGAAATGCATGTCCTAAAATCATTGGCCCCCAAGAATTAATATAATCAATCAAACGGCGGTCATCTTCGTCATAAAGGTAGGCACCTCTAGCATATTTAACAAAAATAGGAGTTCCTCCTACTGATTTAAAGGCACGAACTGGTGAATTTACACCACCTGGAATCACTTTTTCAGCTTCTGCAAAAAGCTGACTGCTTCTTTTATAAATCATTTTTTATTTTTGGGTTTTATATTCTATGTTTTGGGTTATATTCTGATGTTTAGCTTTGCTTCGTTCGGCTTTACCCTCAGGTCAAGTTTCAAAATTTTCTCTTTCGGGTACCTCCAATACTACTAGAGGGAGTCGCTTCCATCACTTGACAATTAAACGTTGTCCGATGGAAAGCGTATTGTCTGACAAATTATTTTTCTTTTTTAATTCCTCTACTGAAATATTGAATTTCTTTGAAATAGCATATAACGTTTCTCCTTGCTGCACTTCATAGGTGGATCCCAATTGGCTATTTGAAATTATTACAGGTCGCGCAGCACTGTCAAACAGAGTGTATTGGTTACCTAAAACCTCAGCGTCATACTGATGCAAATTATACCTTTCAATATATGTTATCAATTTTTCAGGATACCTCGGATCTGTTGCATACCCCGCTTTTCGCAAACCTTTTGCCCAAGCTTCATAATCGCCCTTGTCCAACTGAAAAAGTGGGGAATAGCGACTTCTGCCTGTTAAAAATAGAGCGTGGTCTTTGTACGATTCGGCCGGATCTTTATACTTTCTGAAACATTCTTGGGCGGCATCGTCGTCATGATATACTTTTTCACCCTCCCATCCCGTATGGCATTTAATACCAAAATGATTGTTCGATTTTTTGGCCAAATCACCTCGACCCGCTCCTGATTCAAGAATGCCTTGTGCTAAAATAATACTCGCCGGAATTCCGTAATTCCTCATATTTCCTTTTGCGATTTCCTTAAAATCATTTACATAAGCAAAAACAACATCGGTATAAACGGTTGTTTTAGAAGTTGAAATCATTGTTTCGGTTTCTCGGTTTTCTGCTTTCGACTGAGTCGTTTTGGTCTTGTTAGCGCTTTTACTCGTGTGAACGGTACGTTTGGTCGTTACGGGCTTCTTTTTTGAAGTCTGTACATACTTTTTAGAACCTCCACAACTAATGAAAAGTAAAATTATAAAGAGACTTACAATGTTTTTAATCATTTTTGTTAATTTTGGGTAATTTCTTTTTTTCTAAAAACTGATTCATTCCTTCAATACCTTGAATTCCTCCTGTATGAATCAGCAGAATTTTGGAATCATTCGGAAAAAAACCGTCTTGAATTAAACTCTTAACGCCAAAAACCATCTTTGCCGTATAAATTGGATCCAAAAGAACTTGGGTTTCGGCTAAAAAATCATTCATAAATACGATTAATTCAGTCGTTAGTTTTGCATAACCTCCAAATTCAAAGCCTTTAATGAGATGCCAATTGGATTTGGTTACAAAATTACGAATTTCATTTTGTAAAAATTCCCCTTTTAACGCAGGAAATCCTAAAATTTGCTGATGTAATGATGCACTTTCAATAATTCCTGAAATTGTTCCGCCGGTTCCAACAGCACAGGCAATAAAATCGAATGCTTTATCTTCTTCCGTCAAAATTTCTGTGCAACCCTTTACAGCTAATTCATTCGTACCGCCTTCTGGAATAAGATAAAAAGCTCCAAACTTTTGTTTCAAATGCAATAAAAAATCAGTTGCTGTCTTAGTGCGGTATTGTTCTCTGGAAACAAATTCAAACTGCATCCCATTTTCCGAAGCAAATTTCAATGTTGGATTACCATTCGTTTCGATGGCCAATTCTTCACCACGAATTATACCAATAGTTTTAAAACCCTCTAGTTTTCCTGTAGCTGCTACGGCTGCAATGTGATTGGAAAATGCACCGCCAAACGTTAATAGTGTATCAAAATTTCTTTTTTTGGCTTCCGCCAAATTATATTTGAGCTTTCTAAATTTATTTCCTGAAACAAAAGGGTGAATCAAATCTTCCCGTTTGATGTAGACTTGAATATTTCGCTCTTTATCTAAAAATGCAAACTGATTTTGGACTTGAAATGGAATCATCACATGTATTTTATAAAATTCCAGAAACTCCTTTGTTCTAAAAACCCTGTGGTCGATTCATTTGCGTAGGCTTCCCGCTCAAAACTAATATTTCTGTAGGCCAAATTTTTATTTTTATGCTGCAAAAGTCTAACTAAAAACTCCAATCCGTACCATATAAAAAAGGGCAAAATCAACAATTCTGCCTGTTGCCGCAAATGTATTTTTTCGTGTAAAATCATTGATGCATTATGCATGTGCTTTTTTTCTTTTAAAAAAATAAAAGGAAATAATGCTATTCCTGCGAAACCATTTGGAATTAAATATTTCGTAACAACAACAAACATTTGCCTTAAAGTTTTTAAATTTGTACCTATGAACGACCAAAATACTAAAAATAATTTGATTGAAGGTGAAGATTTTTATTTTACTCCTGAAGGTTATAAATGTTTCACCGAAAAACACCATTTAAAACGGGGTTATTGCTGTAAAAGCGGATGCCGTCATTGTCCGTATGGATTTGATAAAAAAACCGGAACCATTAAAAAGTAGGCCGTATTCAGAAATCATTTACATTCGCGTTAAAAAACATACAACTCATAGACAAAACACATTAACAAAATGACTTTTAAAGAACAAATCCAACAGGGAATTCCATCCATTTTACCTCCCGTTAAGACTTACGAATTAGACATAAACCACGCACCAAAGCGAAAAGAAATTCTTTCAGATGAAGAAAAAAAATTAGCCTTTCGAAACGCTTTGCGGTATTTTGACGCTTCACACCATGCCATTTTAGCCAAGGAATTTCTTGAAGAATTAAATACGTACGGCCGCATTTACATGTATCGTTTTCGTCCTGATTATGAGATGAAAGCCCGACCCATTTCAGAATATCCAGGAAAATCCGAACAAGCGAAAGCGATTATGTTGATGATTCAAAATAATTTGGATTATGCCGTGGCACAACACCCCCATGAATTGATTACTTACGGAGGGAATGGTGCCGTTTTTCAAAATTGGGCACAGTATTTATTAACTATGAAATACTTGTCTGAAATGACGGACGAACAAACCTTGACGATGTATTCAGGTCACCCAATGGGACTGTTTCCTTCTCATAAAGAAGCACCTCGAGTTGTGGTTACAAATGGAATGGTAATTCCAAATTATTCCAAACCCGACGATTGGGAAAAAATGAACGCGTTGGGCGTGTCGCAATACGGACAAATGACAGCCGGAAGTTACATGTACATTGGTCCACAAGGAATTGTTCACGGAACAACAATTACGGTTCTAAACGGTTTTAGAAAAATAAAGAAGTCACCAAAAGGCGGACTGTTTGTAACATCTGGTCTCGGTGGAATGTCGGGAGCCCAGCCAAAAGCAGGAAATATTGCAGGCTGTGTAACAGTTTGTGCCGAAGTAAATCCTAAAATTACTCACATTCGACATTCGCAAGGTTGGATTAATGAAGTAATTTCAACTATTGATGAATTAGTCCCAAGAGTTCAAAAGGCACTAGAAA
>NZ_JBIPPD010000222.1:0-5277 GCF_044368625.1 Flavobacterium sp.
ATTAAGAAAATTAGGGTAACTCTTAATGAAAGTTTTAATTTTGAACCATTAAGAAATTAAGAAAATTAGGGTAACTCTTAATGAAAGTTTTAATTTTGAACCATTAAGAAATTAAGAAAATTAAGGCAAATCTTAATGAAACTTAATTTCTTAATGGTTTTAATTTTTCCAAAAATGTCAATATTTAAATTCAAAGAATTTTCAGTAGAACAAGACCGCACAGCAATGAAAATCGGAACCGACGGAGTTTTACTTGGTGCTTGGTCGCCGATTCCTGAAAATTGTTTTAGTGTTTTGGATATTGGAACAGGTACGGGAATTATCGCCTTGATGATGGCACAGCGAAGTCAAGCGGAACAAGTTGACGCAATAGAAATTGACGAGCAAGCCTACGAACAAGCTTCGGAAAACTTTGAAAATTCGCCGTGGAACGACCGATTGTTTTGTTTTCACGCCGGTTTAGATGAACTCATTGACGAACCCGAAGACGAATATGATTTGATTATTTCCAATCCTCCATTTTATAGTGAAGATTTCAAATCCAGTAATAACCAACGTGATTTGGCACGATTTCAAGATGCGATGCCGTTTGAAATGCTCCTTGAAGCAGCCGATTTATTACTTTCTGAAAACGGTATTTTTTCTGTAATCATTCCTTTTAAAGAAGAAGCACATTTTTTGGCTCTGGCCAAAGAGTTCGAATTGTTTTCTTTTAAGATTACCCGTGTAAAAGGAACACCTGCTTCCGAAATCAAAAGGAGTTTATTGGCTTTTAGCCGAAATGAAACACTTGAAATTGAAATCAACGAACTGGTTATTGAGACGGAAAGACATGTTTACACGGAGGAATATATTGCCTTGACAAAGGATTTTTACTTGAAGATGTGATAAGAATTACCTCCTAAAAATATCCCGAAACTGATACAGTAATCTTTCTATCAAACGCAAATCTTCAGTTACAATATCAGCTGTTCCCGACATTTCTTGGTGGAAAATGATTTTCTTATCGTAAGAAGTTGCAATGCCTTTGGGTAGCGAAACGTCAATTAATAAATTTCCTTCTTTGTCGGGAGTTAAAGAAATGGATTTGACTTTTCCTTTGATAATCCCAAATTCTCTATCTGGATAATTGGCGAGACGGATATTAACGTCCTGATTTACCTTGATTTTTCCCGAATTTTGGGCAGGCGCTTTTACTTTGGCAATATAATTTTTACTATCTGTTGGCACAATGATAAAGACTTGGTCTCCAGAAGTTATCGTTTGATTTTCGACCCAAATTTGCATAAATGAAACTTGTCCTTCTATTGAAGATTGTAAGACATAAAGCATTTTCCAGTCGTTTATAGCTTTTTTTAGTTGTGTAAAGGATTGTAAAACATTTCGCAGCAAGTTTATGTTTTCTTTGGATTCATTAATTACGGTGTTTCCAGAATTTCGTTTTAAATCATTGATGGAAGAACGCATTTGCGACAATTGGGTGCTGATATTCCGGACATTTTTTTCAGATTGCAAAAAATCCAAATTTTTACTTTCCCATTCTTGAGTGGCAATGACGCCTTTATCGTATAGTTTTTTAAAACGTTCCAATTCCTGTTTTTTCAACTGTAACTCGTTTTGACTGATTTGATATTGTTGTTGGGCCAATAACAATCTTTCTTTTAACTGATTCGTCTCTAATCCTTGCGCAGTTTTTTCGACCGAATAGGGCTGTAAATTCCGATTCAAATCATAAGCAATATAATCTTTTTCAAAAAGCGTGAAGGCATTTTGAATTTCGCCCAGTTGCATGGCTGAGAAATTTTCAAAAGGAAAATTAAATTGTCCCTTATTTAACGAAAGACTGTCAACACATTTTTTCAATCGAAACACATCAATATAATTGGCTGTATTTTCTATAATTGCCAAAGCGGTTTTCGGTTGCACAATACGTCGATCTGAAACAAGTATTTCAGCAATTTTACCACTCGTTCGTGCCACTAATTTTTCGGGTGGATTTTGAGTTGTGATAATGACTTGCGTGGTCACAATGTCTGGATATTTGATAAAATAAGCTCCAAACATCATGCTGAAAAGCACCAATAAAACCACAATATTTCCCCAACGAATCATCCAATGCGGCACTCGGGTAAGAATATCTTGCACTTCTTCGCTACGTAATTCGATGTCGTTATGTTCTGGCATATATTAGGTTCCTAATTGCAATTGATTCTTCACTAATTTAAAATAACTTCCTTTTAATTCCACCAACTCCTGATGCGTTCCAATTTCAATAATTTTTCCTTTTTCTAAAACTACAATTTGGTCGGCATTCATAACGGTACTCAAGCGATGGGCAATGACGACAACCGTTTTATTTTTGAAAAAAACGTTCAGTTTCTCCATAATTTCCTTTTCGTTATTGGCATCTAACGCACTTGTAGCTTCATCAAAAAATAACATTTCAGGGTTTTTATACACCGCTCTTGCAATCAACAACCGCTGTTTCTGACCCGTACTCATTCCCACTCCTTCCTGACCAATTTTGGTATTGTACCTCAGCGGATAATTTTCAATAAACTCTCTTATGTTCGCTACATCAGCGGCATATTGTAAACGCTCTTTATCAATCACATCTTGACCAATAGCAATATTATTGGCAATGGTATCATTAAATATAAAGCCTTCTTGCATCACTGAGCCAATGTGATTTCGCCAGGCTTTTTGGCTTATAAAACCCAAACCGAACCCTCTGCTAGTTTCCCCTCCCATGGAGGGGTGTCCGAAGGACGGGGTGGCTTCGGCTCCACTCTCCTTTGGAGAAAGGATTATCTCTCCTTTATTCGGTTCATAAAACTTCAACAACAATTTCATTAAAGTTGTCTTTCCACTTCCACTAGTACCTACAATCGCAGTAACTTTATTAGCTGGAATGACCAAACTCAAATTTTCCAAAACATTTACATCCGAGCCGATGTATCTAAAATCCAAATCTTTAATAACCACATCACAATTTTCAGGAATTTCATGTAATTTCTCGGAATCATTCTGTGTTTCGTCTTCTTTGTCGTGTATTTCAGACAATCGTGCAAGCGATATTTTGGCATCTTGCCATTCTCGAATAAAACCAATCAATTGCATTATCGGACCATTCAATCCGCCGACGATACTCGTAATGGCCATCATCATTCCTAAAGTTATTGAGCCATCAATAACCAATTTGGCGGAAAGAAAAATAATAATGATATTTTTAAGTTCATTGATAAAGTTCGAACCAATGCCTTGTGTTTGTTCCAAAACTAAACTCTTCATTGAAACTTTAAATAGTCGGGCTTGGATGTATTCCCAGCCCCAACGTTTTTGCTTTTCAGCGTTGTGAAGTTTGATTTCCTGCATGCCATTAATGAGTTCGATAACTTTACTTTGCTCTTGGCTGACTTCCGAAAATCGTTTGTAATCCAGTACTTCCCTCCTTTTCAAAAAAAGAATGACCCATAAAAAATACAGAAAACTTCCCACAAAAAAGACCGCAAATATCTTAAGGTTGTAATACGCCAAAACCCCTCCCATAATAAACATATTGATCACAGAAAACAATACACTCAGTGACGAAGTAGTCAAAATACGTTCTATTCTGTGGTGGTCGTTGATGCGTTGCATAATGTCTCCCGTCATCCGAACATCAAAATAAGAAATGGGCAGGTTCATTAACTTGATAAAAAAATCTGAAATTAACGAAATATTGATACGCGTGGAAAGATGCAAGATAATCCAACTCCTGATAAGCTCCAATGCTGTTTTCCCAAAAAATAGAAACAGCTGTGCCGCCAGAACCATGTAAATAAAGTGGATGTTTTGGTTTTGAATACCCACATCTACCACACTTTGGGTAAGAAACGGAAAAATCAGTTGCAAGATACTTCCAGCCAGTAACCCAATAATCAGTTGAACTACAAACGATTTGTATTGCCAGACGTACCTGGAAAGAAAGCTAAATCCGTACGTTTGTTCGTCTTCTCCTTTACCTTTCCTAGCTCCTTCTCCTCTCGAGTTCCCATAGCTATCGGAAGGGGAGAAGAACTTAGGTGTTGGTTCTATTAATAATGCAATACCTTCCTGAGTGTTTTCGTCCGCATTATTTCCTATCCAGCGTTTTAAAAATTCTTCTTGCGAGTATTCTAGCAAGCCAAAAGCAGGGTCAGAAATACAGAAGGTTGCGGGATGTTGGGTGTTGGATGTTGGATGGGATCCTTTTTTTCCTTCACCCCGCATCCAGCTTCCAGCAAATCTCCTTTTCTTTTCCACAGTATAAAGAACCACATAATGATTCGCATTCCAATGCAAGATACACGGCAACGGCGCTTCCAGCAATTTTTCTAAAGAAAGTTTTACCCCCAAAGTTCTAAAGCCAAGTGACTCTGCCGCATCGCTTAAATTTAATAAATTACTTCCCTCTCTAGTTGTTTCTGAAAGTTGCCGTAAAGTTTGGATATTAAGTACCCGACCGTAATGCTTGGCTATGATTTTAAGACAGGTTGGGCCGCAGTCTTTGGAATCAGGTTGCCTATAAAATGGAAATGATTTTTTACGCATCTTTTTTTACCAAATCTTGCATGCCATAATATTCAATGGCTTTTTCTTTTAATGGGTTTGTACTCCATTCTGCCCATTCATTGGTATAAGGATTATAACCACATTTTAATGGTTTTGACAAATCTATTTCTCCATCAAAATGTGTACGTTCAGTGTAAGCGCGACAATCAGTACAAATGTGGCGAAACTCACAATCTTTACAAACGGCTATCATATCTTTATTTACATTCCAATATTTTTTAAAATCAGGATGATTTAGCGCTTCTTCTAATGTGGTATCTTTTATGTTACCATAACTTTGTGGCATTGACGGACAGTTTCTAATATTGCCGTCTTTGTCAATGGAGATTTTACGGTTAAGGCAAGTGTTATAGCTTTGTGATTCGCTGAAAAGTTTAATATTTGAGTGAGAATTATTCAGTAATACAACACCACAATTAATATTGACTTTGTCTATATCCGAATGAGATACGACAATAGAATCATTAATAATTTTATCATTTGAATGAGAAGTATTATAATAAGTAAATGTTTTTATTTTACCTTTCTTTGCTACTTTATTCACATCGAAAGATTTATCATTAATACATTTAAAATAAATTTCTATGTGATCTATACTTGAAGACGAAATCAACTCCAAGATTTTAATCAAATGATCTTCATTTCCGTCAACTGAATTAATAAAAATTGCTTTAACACAAAATT
>NZ_JBIPPD010000351.1:0-5270 GCF_044368625.1 Flavobacterium sp.
AAAGAGTGGATTCAGTGTGGGGTCAACAGCGAATCCTGATAGCACGATAGACGCTGTTCCTACTTCCAGCGTTGGCAAGATACTCTGATTGACACTGAACCCACGGTCTATGTCAACTGACACTACGCCACAAGTTAGTGGGTGCCATGTTGGAGAGAGGTCACCAAGCAGTGCTGGTCCTCCCAATTTGCTTTCCCCAATGATAAAAGAAGTTGAACCATAGAGTTCAATCTTTACATCTTCATCTATTCTAAATGTCATTAGTTACTGAACACCTTCTTGCCAGTCTTCTTTTCATATGCCTTAATCTCAGCAATGATTTGCTGTGGGGTAATGTTAGGATTAGCAATACTGATATTGTAGGTATTCCCCTTACCTGCAGCAATTGTTTTGTTCAAGCCATTGATGGCATTTTGTAGTCCTGAAGTAGATGTGCCAGTAATGGCAAGATTACCAGCAGCACCTACAGCAGCACCTGAGCTTGCAAGGTCTTTGCGTAGTCCAAGGAACTCATTCAAGCTACCCGAAGTTACGAGTTCCCTAGCTGCAACGGAACCTGCAAGAGGTCCTAGTCCAATTAGTTCGTCAATCAGGGCAGCGTCTGCACCCTTCTTGCGAAGTTCAATAATGTCTTTAGAGAATGTCTTTACAGCATCCTTGATTCGCTTCATCTGAGCGATAACCTTAGCGACACTGAATCTAGCAGTGAAGCCATTTGAGATAACACCAAATGATAGTCCTACAGCGTCTCTGAAGCTCTCTGAGGCGTTTTTAATTCTAGCCTTAGCCTCATTCAAAGTTTGCTGTAACTTCTCTACAATCGCCTTTACACGCTTCTGGAAAGGTGTATCTCCTGTGTCACCAGCTGGGTCTTCTTCTTCTACAATTGCATCTGCAATCTGCTTACGAAGGTTGCTAAATCTATTCTCTTCACCAGTTGTAGCACCACCAACACGTGCGTCAATATCAATAGTAATCTTCTTGCCATCAAGCTGTTCAATGATATTGTTTACGCCACCTAGTGTGCTTCTTACAAGTCCACCAGCCTGGTCTAGTTCTTTTAGACCCTGCTTGTTAGCATCAAAGTTTTGCTTGAGTCTGTTTAGTGGACCATCAAGCTTCTTTACGTTGTCCCCTGCTTTTACTAGGTCATCAACTGCCTTGGCATTCTTTGCGATTGCGTCTGCACTGTTATCAGCAGTTGTTGGTAGCTTCATAAAAGCATCGTCTACTGCCTTTGCTCTCTTCTCAGCACCACCAAAGAAACCAGCAATGTTGTCACCAATCTTTACAAAGAAGTCAACTACAGCCTTACCTGTCTTGCTGAATGCACCTAGCACACCACCAAGAATCTTGAATGCTCCTGTAAATGGAACTAGGAACGAACCTGCATAACCAATCCAGTAACCAATAGCCTGAAGTCCCTTGCCTAGCAACTCTAGGAAGCCAGCTAGTCCACTGACCTGTTCTCCTGCTGGTAGGAATAGGTTAATCCAACCAAACAAACCATCAAACAAACCATCTAGGACTGCTAGAACACCCTTTAGAATCTCACCAAATGCACCAATCAAATCTGTGATTGGCTTTAGTCCTTCTGCAAACTTAGCAAAGCCATTGTCTGCTTGTGCTGTACCGTTTAGGAAATCTGTCAAATCAGTAATTGCCTTGACAACCTTAGTGCCAAAGTTAGTAGCTGCTGTTCCTGTACCCTCAAATGCAGCCTTAACTCTGTTGTTGATTGCATCTGCAAGGGCATTAATCTTAGGTAGGTTGTCATCAATAAAGGTTGCAATGCTGCCTAGGGCAGGTAGGAAAGCAGCACCAATGGTTTCTTTTACCTCGTCAAAGGCAATTCTAAGTCTGTTGTAAGGGTCTAGGTTGTTTGCTGCAGCAGCTGCACCTTTGAACTGCTTCTCTAGGTCAGCTACGAAGTCTGATGAGTTTCTAATAGAAGGGATAAGCTTAACAAGGCTAGCAGTGTTACCATTCAATGCCCTGGACAATGCTGTGGATACAGAGTCTAGAGACTTGCCTGTCTGAGCTGAGATATCAGTAGCAAGGTTTAGTAGTCTAAATGCACGTGTTGTGTCTCTAGTAGACCTAATTAGCTTGGCATAAGCAGGACGTAGTTCATCATCTACAACACCTGTGGCTGACTGAACAGCACCAATCTGTTCTTCCACAGAGGCAACAACAGCATCAGAAGCACCAACGGTATTCCTGAGCTGCTGTGCCAACAGTGTTTGAGCTTTGATGTCATCTACGGCTGCCTTTGTGAGGCTTGAGATACCGCTGGTGATTGCTTTAAAGGAGATTCCAACACCAATGGTTGCTAGGGCAGTATTAATACCCCTGGAGATACCTTGTGCAGACTTCTTGAGTCCGTTGAGCTGCTTTGTAGCACCCTTGGTAGCCTTGGTAAGGTTTTTATACTCACCAAGTATCTGGACTTCTAGATTGAGGCTCAAAGCAATTCTCCTAATTCATCTTCAATGCTACTTCCACCACGCTCTTCTAAGGCTTCAACGAATGCATTAATCTCATACAATTTTAGCTTCTTGTATTCACTAGGTGACATTTTGGTAGCCAAGCAAAAGCTAGCCATACGCTTAGCAGCGTTACGGACTAGTTCTCTTTTGGGTCTGCTTCACCTGGCTGTAGCAATTCCATTGCTTCTTTAAACGATACCTTGCCAGCGTCAGCAATGGTGTACTTCTCGTCTTCACGCTTCTTGACTACGAATACAACTGCCTTTAGGCTCTTGCCCTTTAGTGCAGTGTCATCCATTAGTGCATCAATTGGAGAACCAGAAATCATTTCAATGGTTTCTACTTCTTCTATGGTTAGTGATTCAAAATCAAATTTAGCCATGTTAGTTACCTTCCTTTGTACTTGTCTATCAGTCTTTGTAGGTTATCAAAGTACTGCTTGTATATCTTATCAATATTAGGGTTGATTGCCCTACTGAAGAATTGGTTTGGCTTGATACCCCGTCTAAACCATCCCCAGTGAATTGGATTAGCATATGGAACTCTTGCTCCACCTGCTCTTACAATTGCTTTTCTTTGCTGAGTAGCAGTTCTAATACTACCCCTTAGCTTACCTGTCTTGACAGGCACCAGGGTTCTGGCTTCCCCAGCAACTATCTCTGCAGCGTCTTTACCTGCTGCTGCAATCTCAGATGCAGGAACTCCTACGTCTTTGAGTGCTCTGATAGCTCTGTTTAAACCAGATACCCTGATGCTGTCTTTAGACATGATTAAGCGGTTACAACCTCTACACCCCAGTAGATGTCGCTAGCTGGTGTGTGGGTAGCGTTTGATACCTCAAGTGCTACAGAGAATGTAGCAGTCTCACCAGCAGTTAGTGCTAGTGGAGGAAGCTCGCTGAATACAACGGTTCCCTCGTAGTGAGGCTGTGATGCAGATGCGGTTGCGTTGCCGTGTGGGGCAATGGTGAAGCCTACCTCAGTGCCGTAGTTGTCCCAGAGGGTGCGGTATAGCGAACCAGCTGCTCCAGAAGTAATTCCTTCTAGGGTCAGGGTCCACTGCTTACCAACAGATACCTCACAGAATGTACGAACGTCACCAGGTGCGTCACCCAATTCAAGGTTCACAGAAGTTGCGTCGCAAGCGTGGTCCGTAGTACCAATCTTGAAGACAATGTTCTGAGCCTTAATGCGTGTTGATGCAGCCATGATTTGACTCTCCTTATATCGTGATTGAAATTTCTACCTGCACACTTGTGCTGAGATATTCAGCATTGTTGTATGCAAGAGAGTATGGTTTGTCTACCCTCAGCAACCTAGCATAGCCAGGTAGTGCCTTGAGTACACTTTCAATGAGTTGTTCCAGTGTTTCTGTAGCAGACTCATTTGTTGCTGTACCTGCCACTAGAATCAATTCTAGGGACATTACATACTCGTTACCAATGGTTTCAACTGTAATGAATGGGTTACCAGTATTGATAACTACAACTGGAGGAACAATACGCTCAGGCAAGAATGCATAGACATCTAGTCCTTCATCCTTAAGTGCCGTTGCAAATTCTTCTTTAGCCAGTGTAATTTCATTCATTAGAGTCCCACCTTTACAAATGGTAGAAGTAGTGGGTATACAGCATTCATTGGGTCTTTTGCAACACGGAATGGCGAACCATCCATGCTAGCAAACTGAGCAATTCCATTGGGTGCAGAACGGCGGTGATACAGCTCTGAAGCTGCCAATAGAATAGCCTGGTCCTTGATTACAGTTGGAACAGAAGCTGAACCAACGTAATTGTTAACCAAAGCAGTAGCAGTTGTGATACAGCCAGACTCAAAGTCGTAGGAGTTACCTTCTACTACCTTGAACCCAACATATCCTGCTAGTGTTCCTAAATCTACCGCCATTCTGAACCTCCTAGAATTAAGCTACTACTGGAACTAGTGCCTCTGGTGCCTCAGTAGCAAGTGCTGCGTACTGGTAGACAGAGAAGTCACGGCTCAAGTTGATGATGTTGTCATCAGTTAGAGACACAACTGGGTTGGTGTATAGACGCATTGCGTTACCGTTAACGAATGCAGCCTTGTTGGTACCAAGAGCAGTGTCAACTGCAACACGTAGACCAGCGAAGGAACCGCCAAGTGCTAGTGGGTTAACCTGACCAACAGTGTTTACACCATTGTTGCCCTGAACTAGAAGTAGTGGGCGTCCGTCAGAACCTTCAAGTGCCATTAGAGACTTGAATACGTCCTTAGATACAACTAGAGCGTCAATGCCCCAGCCACGGTTCTGGAACTTGTCAGCACCCTCAACAATAGCGTCTAGCCAGTTGGTGTAGGTTGCTGCAGTTAGAGCAGTACCAGAGATACCCATGTCAACAACAGCAGAACCTGCTGTGGTTACGTGAGCAGCGTGTTGTGACAAGAAGCCACCACGAACGAATCCGTTTAGGTTGTTAGCAACTGCAACTGCCATTGCTCGCATGTGTGCGTCAAGGAAGTTTACAGAAGAACGCTCAATTGCCTGACGAGTCAAAGTGGTGTATCCACCAAATGTCTTTACAGGTGCAGTAGCGGTGGTTAGAGATACCTGACCGTAAGTTAGGTCATCTCCTTCAGCTTCCTGCTCACCAACGCCTACGTCGTTTGAGTCAAGAACTGCGTACTCTAGGATGTTTCCAGAAGCTGGAAGAACACCAGTAGAGATAAGACCACGGACACCAATTGGGGAGTCCACGATACGGGTTAGGTCACCAATGAAGGTGTTTAGCATTACAGAGTTGTCAGT
>NZ_JBIPPD010000223.1:0-5266 GCF_044368625.1 Flavobacterium sp.
CAATCGAAAGAATGATGATAGAAATGCCAATATATCAAAATCAAATAATACAGAAACTAAATATATAACTCAAAGCTTTTTTACCTAAAGGGTTTATTCCAGGAACAAATCCCTTATCTTATCAAGATGATTTAAATTTTGTTTTATTTATTGGAGAAAGAAATAACGACATTATCAACTCTTTGGGAATTTTCAGTTTAAACAAACACTTAACAGAAGGGTTAATTATTCCATTAAAACTTAATTTAAATGATAGTTCCCAAACATATGCTTATGGCACTTATGTCGATTTCACTAATGGAACAGGCGATCATAATACTACCGATATAATAGTTGGCGAATTAAAAATAACAAACCACGATTTTAATAACGCAATACTTTCTGGCACTTTTTGGTTTGATGCAGTAAATTCTGATGGAGAAATTATAGAAGTACGTGAGGGAAGATTCGATAGACACTACTAAATCAAAATAGAACCAAAAATTTTAACTTCACTGTAGATTGACTTTAAACAACTTGAATAAAATTAAATACATGACATTATGAAACAAAAATTACTACTTTTTATTTTACTGCTTGTTTTTAGCCTAGCAAATGCACAACAAGAAATAAGCACAGAATATGCCCGGCAGGCCAACGCTATGTTTGCACCTTTAAACAAAACCCTCGTGCCACACGGTATTTTGCTAGATTTCGGTATGGAATTTACCAATCTTAAAGCCTATGATGGCAGACTAACCGATAGTACTATAGTTGATGCACCCGCTTTGAAGAACATTTACAACACCCTTTTTTCGAGCAGGATTATCAATACCACTACAGGTTTTGTAAACCCAAACAGTTATGAAAGTAACTGGAACAGAGAAAGAACCGCAGGAGTCATTACAGTAAGTGGCTTGTATTTTAAATACGCCTCACTTATTAACGATGCCATTAATCTCAGGAAAATAGACTTTGCAAACGACCAATTTTCAGACAAGTATATTGATAATGTTTGGCAAAATCCGTATGAAGAATTTGAAACTTTTGCAATGACACCAGCTATCAATAGTTACGAAGGACTTGAATTTCAAGTAAAAATTCCTTCTTCTATTTTTTACTCTAATTTTCAAACGGATGTTCATAGCCTAGAAATAGATTTTGACAATGAATTAGGATATGTTGTGGTTGCATTTGATGAAAACATTCCAGTAAGTTATTCTGATGAAGGAGTAAAAGTGTGGAAATACAAATTGAACCTTACTAATGGTACTTCGCTATTGAGTCAATCTCGAATAAAACTTATACAAGGATTTGTACATGTCCCTTGGGGTAACCGCTAAAAAATAAAATTATGAAAACATATATAAAATACTTACTTGTCTTTCTGGTTATTACAGCCTGTAATAATGATGATAGCAGAAAAACTCACAAAAACCCGATAGACCAACTACCACCAATGACGACTTCTGGCAAAAACACCATTGGTTGTTTAGTAAATGGAGTACCTTTTACCGATAGCGGATTGATGAATAACTATTACCAACTTGTAGAAGGAGAATATTATCTAGCAATTAATTGGGAAAATGGTTTTGGTGATAATTTTAAAGACGGACAGATTGGATTAATAAAAACACAAATTGTAGAAGGGGAAACTTATCTCCTTAACACTAGTAGGGCCTCTTTAGAAACTTTCACTAGAGGAAGTGCAAATTATACTTTTGCAAATAATTCAAATTCTGGGGAATATCAAACCAATTCAAATTATTACGGCAAAGTAACTTTTACAAAATTTGATACTGAAAATGGAATAATGTCGGGAACTTTTGAATTTGAAGCGCAAGAATTGAATTCTGAAGAAATTGTAAACATTACTGAGGGTAGATTCGATTTAACCTTTAATCAATAAAATGAACATGAAAACATATATAAAATACATACTCGTCTTATTAGTGCTAACAGGATGTACTAATGATGACAATAAAAAAACTACCAACCCGATAGACCAACTACCACCAATGACGACTTCTGGTAAAAACACCATTGGTTGTTTAGTAAATGGCGTACCTTTTACAGATAGCGGATTGATGAATAACTTTTACCAACTTGTAGAAGGAGAATATTATTTAGTTATTAATTGGGAAAATGGCTTTGGCGATAATTTTAAAGCAGGACAAATTGGTTTAAGAAAAACAGAAGTGGTAGAAGGGGCAACTTACATACTTAACAACGACAAAACCACTTTAGATGACTTTACTGGTGGAAATGCGAATTATGTGTTTTTCAATAATTCAAATTCTGGTGAGTTTCATACCAATTCAAATTTTTATGGAACAGTAACTTTTACAAAATTTGATACTGAAAATGGAATAATGTCGGGAACTTTTGAATTTCAAGCTCAAGGATTAAATACTGAAGAAATTGTAAACATTACTGAGGGTAGATTCGATTTAACTTTTTAAAATAAAACACATGAAAAAATATATACAACTTATTATTCTTTTGATTGTAGCCAATAGTTATGCACAAAATCCCGTGCCATTTGATACTATTTATACACAAGAAATTACAGCAACCAAATTCCATTTAGGACAACGTGGAAAAGTTACTTTAGAGATTGATGATGCTGGTCATGATGGTTTAATTACCAATCCTCTAATTGTAGCCGAAGGATTTGACCCGGGCATTATTATTTCGCCAGAAGAAGAAAATGGAATTACTACCTATAGGTCATTTGCAAATAGTGTTAATAGAACAAATTTACTTGAATTTGAACAACTAATTACGGGAAGTACAATTGAAACGACAGGCGACCAAGAATACGATATCATTTATGTCAATTGGGACAATGGCGTAGATTATCTTCAAAAAAATGCGTATGCTTTAGAAGAGGTTATCAAATGGGTCAATGAGCAAAAAGCATTATCAGGAAGCACGGTAAAAAATGTAGTTTTAGGGCAAAGTATGGGAGGTGTAGTGGCACGTTATGCCTTGGCAGATATGGAGCAAAATAGTTTATCCCACGATACACGTTTGTTTGTGTCCCACGATGCACCACAACAAGGTGCAAATATTCCTATTAGTGCACAATACTTGCTACGCCATGTAACAAATTTATACTTTGAATTTTCAACGCCATTTGGTTTAGATTTAAATGCACTTCAAGTTCCACTTCTCGAAAATTCTCTTTTAGACCAACCTGCAACCAAGCAGTTACTAAAAAACTGGTCTAATGGATACTATTCAGTTATTAATACAGCCCACTCAAGTTTTTATAATGAGTTGCGCAATAGAGGGCTTGCAAATAGTGGCGGTTATCCTACACTTACTAGAAATGTAGCGATAAGCAATGGTGCAGAGTGTGGTATATTTCAAAATTTTAATCCTGGCGATGATTTACTGCGTTTTGATACAAACGGCAGTCTTGGTGATTTCCTTGATTCTGCTACAGGATTTATTTTAGGTGCAAGTGCTGGCAATGCAGGTTTAATTGGGGCAGGATTTGTTAGTCTTATTCCAGGCAATGGAAAATTTAGGGCTAACTTTAATGCTAAGTCAATACCGTATGGTACTGGAAATAATATTTATAAAGGCAGAATTTCGTATCAAAAGAAACTGTTTAGCGCCTTTGGATGGGCACCCACAATAACCGTAAATATTACAAATGTTGAAAAAAACCAACCTAGTAATGTCCTACCATTTGATACCTACGGAGGAGGTAGATATGACACTTCGGCATTAACAGGAGAAGTTGATTTACCCGATGAAGTTTATATTCGTGACGGTTTTAGTTTTATTCCTACAGCAAGTGCTTTAGACATAGGCAAAGGTATTACAACATTAAACGATAATGACTATAAAATGGCTTATGTAGGAGCTACACCTCCAATAGCACCTAAAAACTCACCTTTTGAAAACTTTATTACGGATTATGATAACAATAACCCAAATGCAAGCAATTCGGTTCACATTTCCTTTAACCCTAGAAATGGTTTATGGCTCGCTAGAGAGCTAACGGAAAATTCTATTACTAGCAATTGCTCCTTTCTTTGCGATGGTACCACAATTGCTGGTGCACCAATTTTATGCGGCACTTCAACTTATACTGTTCCGCCAGGTGCTCCAAGTTATACATAGTCAATAAATGGGTCGGCGGCAACCATAACTTCAAATGGCAACACAGCTACTGTTACAAGAATAGGTCAGCAAAACGGGTCGGTGACATTAACGGTGGTAATCAATGGCGGTGATTGTGGTACTGTTACCTTAGCAAAACAAGTTTGGGTAGGTGTACCAAAATTCAACAGTCTTATTCCCATCGGCAATCAAAATGGTTATAGCCCTGAGGAACCTTCCGTTTCTATTGGTATGAACGGAGAGGGCTGTAATCAAATTAGAATGAAAGTCCTTTTTGATGCGGATGCACTACTCGAATACCAATGGGAAAAATTTACTACAGATGTTGCATGGTCGGTTAATACTTCTTCAGGCAACATTTTAATCAGTCCGCAGTGCAATACAAATTTCAGTTTTAGAGTAAGAGTCAGAAACAGTTGTGGTTGGAGTGCGTGGCAACAGTTTGAATTCCCTTTAACCAGATGTACAATAGCCTGCGATATCCCCGCCGATCCTTCTCCTATCGTTGGTGCTAACTTTTTAGTTAGTCCAAATCCGGTAACATCTGGTTTAGTAACTATTGGAGTCAAAGCAGATGCACCTTGGTTTTTAATACCTGAGACTAACGATCCATTAAATACGTCACACAATACTGGCGGTAACCAACTATTGGAACGTATAAGAGTAAATATGTCAATATTTAATAGTTTAGGAATTTTGGTCCAGCAGTACACCAATTTACTGGTACATCCAACACCTGCACAAATAAATATTTCAAACCTTCCATCAGGATCGTATATCATTATTTTTGAATACTTTGGTCAAACAGAAAGTTATACAATCATTAAATCTTAATAGATAATAATTATATTTAAAAAATCAGTTTTTGAATTGTTCAAAAACTGATTTTTTTTTGGAAAAAATTATTCATGTGTGTTATTAAACCAAATCAAAAAATGCTTAAATGAACTAAAAAAAACTTATTGCGAATTTAATACTGTTTGAACCAACTTAGAAAACCTTAATTACGCATCTAATTCAATTTAAACCAAATTATAAAACATTTATTGCGAATTTAATTCAATTTAAACCAAATTAAAAAATCTTTAATCCGACTTTAATTCGGTTTAAGCATTATCTAATGATGCTTTATATTTTTTAATATCGGTTT
>NZ_JBIPPD010000224.1:0-5256 GCF_044368625.1 Flavobacterium sp.
GCTCCTTTTTTGAACTTTTAATTGAATTTTTCTCAATCAATCCCAAACATTATGATAAATCAATACTTTTGATTAAATTTGCCTTACCTTCTTAAAAAAGAATTATTATGACAAAAACGCAAAGCCAAAAGGAGATTTCATTCGAAGATTTCAAGACTGAAGTTTTAATCGATTACAAAATTGCTATAACCAGTAGAGAATGTAGTCTTTTAGGACGTCGAGAAGTATTGACAGGAAAAGCAAAGTTTGGAATTTTCGGTGACGGAAAAGAAGTCCCACAATTAGCTATGGCTAAAGCGTTCAAGAATGGCGATTTCCGTTCGGGATACTACCGCGACCAAACCTTTATGATAGCCATTGGAGCGATGAATATCCAACAATTTTTTGCCGGTTTATACGGTCACACCGATTTAGATCACGACCCGATGTCGGCCGGACGTCAAATGGGTGGACACTTTGCCACACATTCTTTAAACGAAGACGGAAGTTGGAAAAACCTTACTTTACAAAAAAATTCGAGTGCCGATATTTCGCCCACAGCTGGACAAATGCCGCGTTTGTTAGGATTGGCACAAGCCTCTAAAATATACCGAAATGTTTCTGGAATAGAAGATAAAACCAATTTTTCTATCAACGGAAACGAAATCGCTTGGGGAACCATCGGAAACGCAAGTACGTCCGAAGGTTTGTTTTTTGAAACCATCAATGCTGCAGGAGTACTTCAAGTACCTATGGTAATGAGTGTTTGGGACGATGAATATGGTATATCGGTTCACGCTAAATACCAAACCACTAAAGAAAATATATCTGAAATTCTCAAAGGTTTTCAACGCGATAACGATGCCAATGGTTTCGAAATCATTCGTGTTAAAGGTTGGGATTATCCAAGTTTGATTGAAGCTTATCAAAAAGCAGCAACCATCGCTAGAGAAGAGCATGTTCCGGTTTTGATTCACGTGAACGAGCTGACGCAACCGCAAGGACACTCCACTTCGGGTTCGCACGAACGCTACAAAAATGCCGACCGCTTGCAATGGGAAGGCGAATTTGATTGTATTCGTCAAATGAAATTGTGGATGATGGCTTTAAACATTGCTACTCAAGAAGAGTTGGACGAAATGGAAGCCAATGCCAAAAAAGAAGTGCTACAAGGAAAAAAAGCAGCTTGGGAAGCTTTTGTAAATCCAACCAAATCAGAACAAACGGAAGTCTTGAATGTATTAAACGAAGTTGCAGAAACAAGTGCCAACAAAGCCATTATTTCTCCTTTAATCAACGACTTAAAAAGCATCAAAGAACCGATCCGGAAAGACATTCTTGCTGCCGCTCGAAAAGTATTGCGATTGACTATTGGCGAAAGTAAACACAAATTACTTTCCGATTGGATTGTAAACTATACCGAGAAAATTCAACCAAAATTCAGTTCACATTTATTTTCAGATTCCAATCAACAAGTTACATCTGTTACTGAAATTTTACCTACATACAGCGACAACGCCGAAGAGGTAGATGCACGATTGATCCTTAGAGATAATTTTGATGCTATTTTTGCCACTCATCCCGAAACGCTAATTTTCGGAGAAGATGCAGGAACCATTGGTGATGTAAACCAAGGCTTGGAAGGCATGCAAGATAAATACGGCGAAATGCGCGTTTCTGATGTAGGAATTCGTGAGGCTACTATTTTAGGACAAGGAATCGGTATGGCGATGCGTGGTTTACGACCTATTGCCGAAATTCAATATTTGGATTATTTGCTTTACGCCATTCAAATTATGAGCGATGACTTGGCAACCTTACAATACCGTACACGTGGCCGTCAAAAAGCACCCCTCATCATCCGAACTCGTGGTCACCGTCTCGAAGGCATCTGGCATTCCGGTTCTCCAATGGGAATGATCATTAACGCCATTCGAGGTATTCACGTTTTGGTCCCAAGAAACATGACCAAGGCGGCTGGTTTTTACAACACACTTTTAGAAACGGATGAGCCCGCTTTAGTGGTAGAATGTTTGAATGGATACCGTTTGAAAGAAAAAATGCCTTCAAATATTGGCGCTTTCAAAACACCGATTGGTGTGGTTGAGACCCTTAAGGAAGGCTCAGATATTACCGTGGTTTCTTACGGGTCGACGTTGCGATTGATCGAGCAAGCCGCTAAAGAATTGCAAGCCGTGAACATCAATGTCGAAATTATTGATGCACAATCGTTGTTGCCTTTTGATATCAAACACGATATTGTAAAAAGTGTGGCAAAAACCAATCGTCTCTTAGTAATTGACGAAGATGTTCCTGGCGGTGCATCGGCTTTTATTTTACAACAAATTGTTGACGAACAAAATGCGTACAAACATTTAGACAGCAAACCGGAAACCTTGACGGCAAAAGCGCACCGTCCTGCTTACGGAACCGATGGCGATTATTTCTCAAAACCTTCAACAGAAGATATTTTCGAGAAAATTTATGCCATCATGCACGAAGCAAAACCCGAAATGTACCCAAGTTTGTATTAAAAATTTTAAGGATTACGGCTCCAGATATTCTTTACGCCATATTCCCTCTTTATGATACAGTCGTCCCGATGAAAAATCGGGACGATTTCCCTTTTTCAATGCTTTGGGACGCGGTTTAACGGCTCACTTTAGGCTTCTCCCGAAACTTCGGAATAATCTTTCGGCTTTTTTATGGAAATGCAAATTTTATTAGGGTCGATTGAAAACACTTATCATAAAATAAATAAAACCAAATAAAACCACTATTATTCCCGAAATCAAACAAATTGTGCTTACTGGATGTCCTGATTTTGTAGTAAAACCAAATCCACAAAGAAAAATACCAAACGCTATGAAAGCAAGTGAAATTAGTAATTTAGTATTTTTTGTCAAAATCAGATGACTTTAGTTTTGTTTAAATCGTTCGAATGTTTGCCAATATTTGTCCTTATATATTTCATAATCTATCTCAAAATTGTTGGCGTACTTTTTTTGTGTTTCATAAAAAACTTTTGATGGCTTTCTAAAATCTTTACATGCAAAATAGATTGCTCTTTCTCCATTTGCAGTTTGTCTACCCACATTTAAAAATCCTTCTTTATCTTTTAAAAAAGTCATCATTTCTACTTCAATATTCCCTAAGGTTTCGTAGTCAGCGCTGTTTGGCATTCCGTTATTATAACTACCATCATACTTGATGGTCATCACGGCCAACCATGCGTGTGAAGCTTGACGGTCCCAATTTAGCAAATGTGCATTTACAACGGCAACAAGTTTGTTACCATTTTCTAATTCAGCTTCTAAAATGGAATAGTCATCATTTTCAGTTTCGTATCGAATTCCTTCGTACTTTTCAGTAAACTCTTTTTGACGCCAAATCAAAAAATCTTTAAGTTTGGCAATCGGTACAAGTTGCTTTTGTGCTTCAATTTTACTTGTAATTTGCAAATTGTCAATGATATTCACAAAATCAAGTTCGCCCAAATAATTGTCTAAAAAAATATAGGTTCCAATAGTTATATCTTGCCTGTTATCATTGTTCAAATCGCTATGAACAACACAAATATCAATTTCATCTGGATAATTGGGTAAATCGTTTGAATAAAAAAATAAATTTTTGTCATTAAAATGTATTCCGGCCATTTCTATAGAAACGTCTTCAATTTTTGAGGGCGGTTTTAATGCAGTAAATTTCCAACCATTAATTTTTGGCCCAGCTTGTACCAACTCTTCAACAAATACAATGTTTCGAGGATTTCCATCAGCGGTTACAACTAATTCTGCCGTAGTATCATCAGCCATTCCAGTCAAAAAGAAATAGCCCTCCTTGAGTTCTTCCAGTTTTGGCGCTAATTTACTAAAAAAGCCTTTTTCAATGTTGTTCCCTTTTTTAACAACATTATAAAAGTCCCTCTCATTTTTTTGAAACCAATTCCAAAAATCAATGTAAGAAGTTATAGGTTCTTCTTTCTTCCCGAAAATATTTTTAAATAAATGCATTTGTTAGTTTGATAGCGTGTTTTAATTACTGAAAATCAATTGATTAAAATAAATCTTTCCGAACTATTCTTTTGATCATAAACGAATGTAAATAAATTTCGTCTTTCTCACAAGTAAACTAAAATATTCGATACAAATAGAGACGCTAATTCTAATACCACAAAAAAATGCATCGTCTGATTTTGGTAATTTTAAAAAAAAAAGTAAAGGTCGTACTTCATACAGTTTCCAATTTTTTTCGTTTTGGTATTGTATTTGCCATAATCGCCTTAACTTTAAAAAAGTTATAAATCAATTAAACCTAAAAATTATGAAAAAGATTATTTTGACCTTAAACATGGTAGCTCTGGTAGCATTGGCTTCTTGTAAAAATGATCCACCTCCGCCTCCACCACCTGCTCCAGTACCACAAGTTGTTACAACACCTCCTCCACCGCCTCCAGCTCCTGAAGTTCCAGCAAAAGAAGAAGAAAAAGACGGCACTACTGTAAGCGTCGGAAGCGACGGCGTAGAGGTCAGCACCAAAAACGGGGACAAAAAAACCGTAATTGATGTAAAAGACGGAAAAAGATCGATAGAGATTAAGAAATAATTGCACAAAAAAACCGAAACTACATTACTGTATTTCGGTTTTTTTCTTTTCAATCAAAAATAGTTTTTTAATTTCCTCGATAGGTAGCATATCCAAAAGCAGAGAGCGTTATGGGCACGTGGTAATGTTTGGCATCTTTAATTTCGAAAACAACTTCTATAAAAGGGTAAAAACTTTCAATTTTGTCTTTCTTAAAATAATCGTTTACAAAATAGGTCAATTTGTAAATTCCGGAATTCGCTTTCTCGTTGCTCAAAAAATCGGTTATTCGACCGTTTGTATCGGTTATCTTTTCGTCCACAAACGACCAGGTTTTTTTACCAATATTGTATTGTTCTAACTTAATGGAAACACCAGCCGCTGGCAAACCTTTGGAAACATCTAGAATGTGACTGGACAACTGATACGTTTTTTCTTGAGCAAATGTAAACGTCGAAATCATTGTAAAGGCAAGAGTAAAAAGTACATTTTTCATTTGTATAAATTTAATGGATTATTAAAGTTTTTTAGTAGAAATTCCAGCTTCTGCAATACCCACGGATTGAGCGATAGTGTCATCATTTTCAGCACTTCCGCCGCCGGAAATACCAATGCTTCCGATAATTTCTTTTTGATAATAAATAGGAGTGCCGCCACTTAACAACAATAATTCGGGTAGGGAATTGAGGTTTT
>NZ_JBIPPD010000350.1:0-5224 GCF_044368625.1 Flavobacterium sp.
CCATCCCATCCTTAGGAGTCATCTATGCCCATCCATAACTACAACACGCGCTTGCCGCGTACCAACACCTATGCCGCCAAGGAGATGCTCACGCGAGTGACGCGCATGGAGGTGTCGGGTAAGTTCGCCAAGAACGGCAACCTGCCCGAGAACATGACGGACAACATCACTTTCCGTCGCCTGCGCCCGTTCAACAACTTCTCGGGCGTTGAGCTGCCGAACATCACCAACGCGATGTTGACCACGCCTGGCGGCGCCAACCTGCTGCTGGCTGAAGGCACGACGCCGACGACTTACAACGTCGATTACGTGGACGTGACCATGACGCTGCAAAACTTCGGCGTGCTCTTTGAGTTCAGCTCGAAGACGCAGCTGTTGCACGAAGAAGACGTGCCCAGCGACATGGTGGAGCTGGCCGGCGACACGATGGGCGAAGCGCTGGAGCTGGTGCGTATTGGCGCACTGGTGGCGGCTTCGGCCAACGTGCGCCTGGCTTCCAACGTGGCCAACGTGAACTTGGTGGTTCGTCGCCTGCTGGCCGGCGACTTGCGTTCCGCAGCTCGCACCCTGGCCAACCGCCGCGCCAAGAAGATCACTGAGATTCTTGCCCCATCGGTGAACGTCAAGACCGAACCGGTTGAGGCGGCTTACATCGCCATGATTAACACCGATGCGATTCCTGACGTGCGCGACCTGACGGGCTTTGTGCACGTCAGCGAGTACGGCCAGCGCAAGACCATCAGCGAGTACGAGGTGGGCAGCTGGGAGGAGTTCCGTTTCATCGCGGTGCCGATCATGCCGGTGACGGTGGCCGCTGGTGGCGCCAACTCGGGCTCGCAAACGCCCCCGCTGCTGCCAGGCACTTCCGCCGCCGTGGACATTTACGACACGGTGATTTTGGCGCAAGAGGCCTTTGGCCACGTTGCGCTGCGCGGCCGCACCGCGATCAAGCCGACCCTGCTGCCGGCCACTTCCATGAACCACGGCAACCCGATGGGCCTTCGCGGCTTCGTGGGTGTGAATACCTGGTACGCAGCCCGCGCCTTGAACGAGGCTTGGATGGTTCGCATTCGCCACGGCGTATCGGTGCAGTAAGCACCCAGCCTGCTTAACGCAGGCAACCAACGAGGGGCCAGCCTGGCAACGGGCTGGCCCTTTTTCTTTGTCTCACTGGAACCCGACATGACCCGAACCCGAAACGTAGCACCCGAATTCACTGGCTCGCAAGAGGTGGGCGACCTGCAACAGCAGCCCCCCGTGAACCTGAACCCCGGCGCCGTGCGCCAGGAAACCATCGAGCTGGCTCCAGCCTTCACGGCCAAGGACATTGCCGATGAAGCCTTCTGGAATGAGCCGGTCAAGGTGCAGGTGCATGAGCAGCAGGACACCCCAATTCCCGGCATCGTGCTGAACCACAACGGGGAAGACTGCGCGATTCCCTTTGGCCGCGCGGTGGACATCAAGCGCAAGTTCGTGCAAATCCTGCTCGAAATGCGCAAGACGATTTTCAGCCAGCCCAAGCGCAACCCCTTCCAGGTGGAAGCCGGGAACGCGATGATTCCCAAGACCACGCTGCTGTACCCGTTCGCTGTGTTGCATGACGCGAACCCGAACGGTGGGCGCTGGCTGCAAACCGAGCAGATGCGCAATGTGAACATTGCGGCCGGCCTGCGCTGAGCTGACGCATGAACCGCTTGCAAATCGTGCAGCGGCTGCGCCAGGAAGCTGGCGTGTCGGGCTCAGGGCCTGCCACGCTGGCGGGCCTGACCGGCGAGCTCAAAGCGCTCAACGACTGGGCCACTTCGGCCTGGCTGGAGATTCAAGGCCTGGCGCTGTGGGGCTGGCGCTGGCAACAGCCTGCGCTGACGCTGCTGCTGGGCCAGTCAGCGATTGCCAGCCAGGGCTTGCCGGCGCGCAACTACGTCAAGGACAGCATGCGGGAAACCGCAACCGGCCGGCGCCTGGAGTACATGGCCTGGGAGGTGTTCCGTGAGCAGCAGTGGGCGCCGATTTCTGCCGGTGTGCCGCGCTGCTGGACGGTGGCGCCCAATGGCGAGCTGCGCTTTGATGCGCAAGCGCTGGCCGACACGGCCCTGACGGTGGAGGTGTACGCCAACCCTTCGGAGCTGGCGGCCGACACCGACGAGCCGGCCATGCCGGCGCACCTGCACATTGGCATCGTGTGGCTGGCGCTGCAAAAGTACGCAGGGCGCGAGGAAGCCGGCACGCTGTACCAAACGGCCGAACGCGAGTGGGGCAAGATCAAGCGCCAGCTGGAGCGCGAGTGCGCGCCCGAGATTGAGCTGGGCGGTGCGCTTTGCTGAAGCTGCCGGCCACGACAACCCGAAGCGCCTATGTGCCGCTGGGCGGCGGGCTCTACACCGAGGCCACGGGCAACCAGGTGCCGCCTGGCGCCATGATTGGCGGCGAGAACTACGAGCCCAAGATTGGCGGCGGGTATTCCCGCATCGGCGGTTACGAGCGCTATGACGGCCGCTTTGAGCCTTCCAAGGCTCAGGTGCGACTGTTTGCCCCGCTGACCACGTTCGCGGCTTGCGCCGTGGGCGAGGTGCTGACGGGTGCGACCAGCGCAGCCACGGGCACGGTGGCCTTTGTGCGCGATGGCCTGGTGGCGCTGACCAAGACCACGGGCACCTTTACGGCCGGCGAGCTGCTGCGCCGTGGTGGCACCGACATTGGACTGACGCGCAACACCGAGCCGAGCATTGACCCGCTGGAGCTCAACCAGGTGCTGGCGGCGGCCGAGGACGTTTACCGCGCTGACATTGGCGCGCCGCCAGGCTCGGGCCCCCTTCGGGGTGGCGCGGTGCTGGCCGGCGAGGTGTACGCCTTCCGTGACAACGTGGGCGCGACCGCCTGCATTGCCTACAAGGCCACGCCTGCGGGCTGGGTGGCGGTGCAGCAGCTGCATGAGATTGCTTTTACCGCTGGCGGTACGGCCTACGCGGAGGGCAGCACCTTGACCCGGGGCGGGGTAACCGCGACGGTGCGCCGGGCCATTGTGGAGACTGGGGACTGGGGCGGCAGTGCGGCCGGCCGGCTCATCATCACGGTGCCATCGGGCAGCTTTACCGCTGGAGCTGCAACGGGCGGCGGCACTTGCACGCTGAGCGGGCCCAGCACGGCCATCACGCTGCCAGCTGGTGGACGCTGGCAGTTCGTGCAACACAACTTCACGGGCGACCCGGCCAGGCTTCGGCTCTATGGCTGCGACGGCCGGGGCGCGCCGATTGAGTTTGATGGGGCGGTGATTGCGCCGATCAAAACCGGCATGCCCGTGGGCACGCCAGCCCAGGCGGTGGAGGTGCACCGGAATCACTTGTTCCTGGCCTTTGAGGGTTCGGTGCAGCACTCTGCGCCAGCTGACCCTTACCGCTGGACGCCCGTGCGGGGCGCTGGTGAGCTTGGGGCCGGCGACAAGGTGACGGGCCTGCTTTCCGTGGCGGGCCAGGAAACGAGCTCGGCGCTGCTGATTGTTTGCCGCAATTCGTCGCTGGTGCTCTACGGCACTTCGCTGGCGGATTGGCGCCTGGCCACGCTTTCGACCAATGCGGGGAGCAAGCCCTACACGCTGCGCCAGTCGCAGATGGTGACGGCGCTGGACGACCAGGGCGTGAGGGCCATCAGCCCCACGCAGGCCTTCGGCAATTTCTCGTTCACCACGCTGACCGACACGCTGCGGCGCATCGTCGTGGCCATGGAGCCCGTGGCCTCGCTGGTGGACTCGGTGAACGGCCGCTACAAGATTCTGACGGCTGACGGCTACGGCCTCAGTGGCGCGCCTGCGGCAGAGGGGCGCATGTCCTGGGGCCTGCTGAACCTGCGCAAGCGGGTGAGCTGCGCCTTTGATGGCGAGATAGCCGGCCAGGGAGCGATGTTCTTTGGCGACGACCAGGGGATGCTTTACCGGATGGATCGCGGCCGGGGCTTCGACGGCCAGCTGGTGGAGGCCTGGGCCCGCCTGTCTTACGCCTCGCTGGGTTCGCCCCGGCTGCGCAAGAGCTTCAGGACGGTGGAGCTGGAAATGCGCGGCGAAAGCACTGGGCAGCTCAGGACGCAAACCGATTTCAGCTTTGGCGACGTGGAGATTCAGCCCACGGTTGTGACAGCTGGCCGCTTTCAGGGGCCGTCAAGCCTTTGGGATGTTGGCCAGTGGGACGTGGGCCAGTGGGATGGCCAGTACGCCACGCGCGTGCGCTTTCGGATCGAAGGCAATGGCGCGAACTTCAGCCTCCTTATCAACAGCGCCGGGCGCACCGAACTGCCTCATGACATTTTTGGCATGACGGTGAACTTCATTCCAAGACGAGGAGAGCGATGACCAACCCGTTCTACAACAAAGGGTTTGATGTGCTGCAAGGCTCATCGAACCGATCCGACGCGCTGGAAGGCGAGTTTCAGGCCGTTGAGCAAGGGTTTGAAGCGGTCAATGCCAGGTTTGCAGGCATTGACCCCTACAACACCGAGCTGGTGGCGGCGCGCCAAGGCCAGGCCAGCCTGCTGCTGAACTTGCAGCGTTACCTGAGCACGCTCGCGCCGGCCACGGCAAACCTGAGCATGGGCGGCTTTCGTGTGGAAAACGCTGGCCCTGCGGTGGCGGGCAGCGACCTGGTGACGTTCACCCAGTTGATTGCAGCGACCACGCCAGGAAACCCCCCGGCAGCCAGCAGCGAAACCTTCGGCCTGAGCCTGACCAACCGCGAAGGCACGGCCAGCTATTCCCTATCAACACCCGATGCCCTGGCCCTCATGGGCATGGGCGTGATTTAAGGAGCCCCGATGGCACTGACCCCGCAATTCGCCGCCACGCCTCGCATTGGCGCGGCCATCATCAGCGCCGCCAATGCGTTGCGTGATGGCACTGGCACGATTCCCAACATCCTGACCGCTGGCGCAAACGGCACCCGCGTGCGCCGCATCGCAATCAACGCGACCGGCACGACCACGGGGGGCATGGTTCGTATCTTTTTGCATGACGGTGCCTCTGCGCACCATCTGCTGCTTGAGGTGCCTGTGACTGCGCTAACCCCAAGCGCCACGGTGCAGGCCTTCGCCGCCAGCTACACGGAGTCCATCAGCCCCGAGCTACTGCCGCTGACCCTACCAACCGGCTGGAGCATTCGAGCCTCCACGCACAACGCGGAGAGCTTCCGCGTGAGCTGCGAAGGAGCCGACCTGTGAACCAGGGCATTCTTGGTGGCGG
>NZ_JBIPPD010000045.1:0-18044 GCF_044368625.1 Flavobacterium sp.
TATTGCCACTTTTTTTTACCTAAATATACTCTTTTTGGCAATTTAACTTCGCTTTTTATTACTATTTTTATATACAAGTTATTAACAGACAGATTGTTATAACATATTTAAGGAATGACTAAATACTGTAACCATTCCAAATATTAGCATTGGCGATAACAATGTAATTGCTCCAAATATGGTTATTGAGAAAAATATTAAGTCAGATTCTACCTTTTTTCACCGGTTTAAAGAAGTGGTTTTAGTGGTTCCAAAGGAGCAGTAAAAAGATTACGATCTCAGAATTTAGCAATCAATCGAAACTCCTTTTTATTAAATAAAGTAAAAAGCTTTTCAGATTCGGACAAAATTATTCGAGCAAGCAAACGGTAAATTGAGTCGTTTTCTTATCACTTTTAAACGAAAGATAACCGCCATGTGCTTCGATAATATTTTTGGAAAGCGTTAAGCCTATTCCCGCTCCATCTTTTCTTGTGGTAAAAAAGGGCAATAATATTTTGTCTTCAATTTCGGGTTCGATACCCGTTCCATTATCGGCGATTGTAAGGTACATTCGTTTGTCTTTCGACTCGGCATTTATTAGGATTTCCTTTGATTTTTTTTCGGCTAAAGCAAATAAACTATTGGTCAGTAAATTGATAAAAACTTGTTCCATTTGATTTGAATCGACTAATATCCAGCGTTTAAAATTGATTTTGTTTGTAACTAAAACACCTTCTTTTTTAAAAAGTGGTTTCATAATTTGAAGGCAATTTTCGACTAAAACAGAGAGTTCAACTTTTTCTTTCTGGGGCGAAGGCAACATGGCAAGTTTGCGGTAACTTTCTACAAATTCTTGCAGATGATTACTCCGGTTGTACATCGTTTCGACACTTTCTTTGATGTCTTGCAAATCTTCCGAACTCAAGGTTTCTTGGTTTACAATTTCTTTTAAATTTTGGGATAGCGACCGGATCGGCGTTAGCGAGTTGAGCAATTCATGCGAAATCACTTTCATCAAATTTACCCAAGCTTCTTTTTCTTTTTTCTCAATAACTTTCTGGATGGAGTCCAATAAAACGACATAATACTCCTGTTCGTAAATCTTTGTTCGGGCCGACTGCATTACAAAAGTTTGCGTTTCCTTCTCATTAACCCTAATTTGTAAGAAAGTTTTAATTTCGCTAAAATTTTGTTCTTCAATTACACCGCAAAGTGCAGGCATTTGGTTTTTTAAATACTTCCATTTAGACACTTTTGGTACTTCAAAATGTTTTGAAAAAAAGTCATTCATCAAGAAAACATCCCATGTGTCTTCGTTTTTTTGCAAAATCAAGATTCCGGTTTCAACCTTGTTGAGTATCGATTTATAAATGAGGTCTTTCGAAATATGTTCGTTGTGTGTTGTTTTCAAAGTAGCATACAATTCAAACAACTTTAAGTAATCGCCCTTGGATTTGTTCTTTGAAAAATCTGCTGAAAAATCGCGATTCAAGATGGCGTTTATGGTCTTGTCGTAAAACAAAAATGCATTTTTTAAATTAAAATACAGTTCAATAAAAAGCAGCAACGCCAATATTGCCAATAACATACTGGTGTATACAAAGTTTTTTTGAACCAAATAAAACAGCATTCCAATAGTCAAAATCAGGAACAAAATCCGAATAAATAGTTGGTGGAATATTTTTAAATTGGCAAACATCTCAACCTTTTTTTTGTTTCTCAACGTCGGTAATCAAATGGTATTTTTCAATTCTACGGTACAAAGCCGCTCTTGACAATCCCAATTCTTCTGCCGATTTGCTGATGTTGAAGTCATTTTTAAACAACACTTTTTCTATGGCTACTTTCTCAATGTCGGAGAGCTGAAATTCATCGGGCGTTTCAAATTTTGTGATGTTTTCCAAATCTAAATCAGCCGAATGAATCACGTTGTTTTCACAAAGGATAACAGCACGTTCAATGCGGTTTTCCATTTCGCGAATGTTTCCGTTCCAAGCGTGATTTTCAATTTGAATCAAGGCTTTTTCCTCAAAAATAATGGACGCTCTTTCGTATTTTAAAATCATTTTATGCAATAAAAAATGCGCCAACGGGATTTTATCTTCAATGCGTTCGCGTAAAGCAGGGAGCGTAATTTCCATAGTATTGATGCGGTAGTATAAGTCTTCCCTAAAATTTTTGGCATTTACTTCTAATTTCAAATTGAGATTCGTTGCTGTAAGAATCCGAACGTCAACTTTACGGGGCTTAGTTTCTCCAAGTCGGACTACCGTTTTGGTTTGAATAACTTGTAGTAACTTTGATTGAAGATGCAGCGGTACATTCCCAATTTCATCCAAAAAAATCGTACCGTTTTGAGCCGCTTCCAATTTTCCGATTGTGTCGGCTTTTGCATCAGTAAATGCACCTTTGGCATAGCCAAACAATTCACTTTCAAAAATATTTTCGTTGAGCGAACCTAAATCAACGTGAATGAACGCATTGTTTTTGCGTGCTGAATTCTCGTGAATGTAACGACCTAAAACATATTTCCCTGTTCCATTTTCGCCAAGAATCAAGACGTTTGCATCGGTTTGTGCTACTTTATTTGCCAATGCATATGCTTTTTCTATTGGCTTTGAGGTGCCAATAAAATAATCAGCAGTTGTTGCTTCAACAGTATTTTTTTTCTTGTTTCTTCGTGCTTCGACAATGCCTTTTTTGATGGTGTCTAACAGTTTTTCGTTGTCCCAAGGTTTTAAAATATAGTCGAAAGCACCATTTTTCAAGCCTTCCACAGCGGTTTCGACTTTGCCAAAAGCGGTCATTAAAATCACTATGGTTTTGGGCGAAAGGGTTTTGATCTCTTTTAAAAAATATAAACCTTCTCGACCGTCCTCAAAACCGATGCGGTAATTCATGTCGAGCAAAACCAAATCAATTTCGCTTTCTGCTACAAGTTGGACCACATTCTTAGGGTTATTTAAAGTATAAATCGTCTCATAATGTTTTTTCAACAGCATTTTTGCTGTGAAAAGTATGTCTTCCTGATCGTCGATGATGAGTATTGAAGCGTTTGTTTTTTTCATGAAGCGTTCACTTTCGGACAAATGGTGTTCGAAAATGAACACTCCGTTTTTTATTAAATTGGTATTTTATCTAAAATCAAGGTGTTACATTTTTTTAAATTTTGGCACAAAATTTCTATTATCCGATGAAAATAATAGTAATGGACACCCTCATCAAACGTAAAAATAACAAAAAAAAGTATGTATTAGTAGCTTTACCGCTGTTATTGATTTTGGGATATTTCCTGACGACATCTTTGACAAAAAAAAGAAGTTTGAATGTAAACAAATCAGAAATTGCAATTAAAACAGTGGAGGACGGGTATTTTGAAGATTTTATTTTATTTCAGGCAAAAGTCACGCCTTTAAATTCCATTTTAGTCAATGTGATTGAAGGAGGAGCGGTTCAGGAAATTTTTGTCAATAATGGCGACAAGGTTATCCAAGGTCAACCTTTGGTTCGGTTGTATAATCCCAATACGGAGTTGACGTACATGCAGCAAGAAACTGCGATTATAGAGCAAATTAATAATTTAAATAAAGCAAAACTCGATTTGCGGAACCAAGAGTTAAATTTGGCAAAAGATTTAATAAGTATCGAACATGACTTTATAGATGCGAAAGATTTGTTTGATTTAAATAAGAAATTGTTCGAGCAAGAAATTTTATCTAAAAATGAATGGCAAAAAACGCAAGAGAATTATCGTTTTCAGAAAGAACGAATGGACATTATTAAAGAAAGCGTTCGCAAAGAAAAGCAAGCCAATAGTATTCAAATCGGACAATTGAATCAATCGATTGGGATTATGAATAAAAGTTTGACCGTTTTGCGGAAAAATAAAAACAATTTCTTGATTGTTGCCCCACTTTCTGGCCGACTTTCTTCGTTTGAACCCATTTTAGGAAAAACCTATGTTCAAGGAAATAGTATTGGAACAATCGATGTGATGAAGGGTTACAAATTATTAGCTGAAGTGGATGAGTTTTATTTGGAACGTGTTTCGGAAGGACAAAAAGGAAGTGTTGAATTTAATGCAAAAACGATTGCAGTGCAAATTAAGAAAGTGATTCGGGAAATAAAAAGCGGTAGATTTATTGTAGAACTTAATTTTGTGGATGAAGAAAATTTAGAACTCAATCAAGGATTAACTTTTGGAGTAAAAATAAATTTATCCGAAAAAAAGAAGACTACATTGCTTTCGAAAGGTGGTTTTTATCAGGACACTTCTGGAAAATGGATTTTTGTAGTGAAAGGAAATGAAGCCATTCGGAAAAACATTACTTTAGGCCGAGAAAACCCTTTGTATTATGAAGTTTTAGAAGGATTAAAAGAAGGCGAAAAAGTGGTGACTTCGAGTTATAAAGATTATAAGGATGTTGAAGTATTGAATTTTGCCCCCTAGCCCCAAAAGGGGGAATTAAAAATAGTGAATAATAAGAAATAATTATAAAACCAGCTTACCTCTAGCTGTTCCCCCTTTGGGGGTTAGGGGGCTAATATGATACAAATCAAAAATTTATCAAAAATCTTCCAAACGGAAGAAGTAGAAACAAAAGCGTTAAACGCGGTTTCAATCACAATCAATCAAGGCGATTTTGTTACTATTATGGGTGCTTCAGGAAGTGGAAAATCAACGCTTCTGAATATTGTAGGACTTTTAGACAGTGCTTCATCGGGAAGTTATGAATTGCTGAATCATGAAATGATGGGTTTGAAAGAGCAACAAAAATCCAAATTCAGAAAAGAAAATATTGGTTTCGTTTTTCAAAATTTTAATTTAATTGACGAATTGTCGGTGTATGATAACATCGAATTACCTTTGATTTACAACAATATTCCTGCTTCTGAACGTAAATTAAAAGTTGAAAAAATAGCAGAGCGTTTGGGAATTTCACACCGGTTGAAGCATTATCCACAGCAACTTTCAGGCGGTCAACAACAACGCGTGGCGGTAGCTAGAGCTTTGATTAACGATCCGAAAATCATTTTGGCCGACGAGCCAACAGGAAATTTAGATTCTAAAAACGGAAATGAAGTGATGGAACTTTTAACGGATTTGCATGCACAAGGAGCGACCATTTTGATGGTAACCCATTCCAATTATGACGCTTCTTTTTCGCAAAGAACCATTTTGATGAAAGATGGAGCAATACTTTCTGAAAAAAACAACAGTAAAAACGTAGACGTATTAATCTCTTAAAACCAATTATTATGAACAAATTTATCATTTTCACAACCTTATTATTTACAGGTTTTTTAACCGCTCAAATTTCAGAAAATAGAGAAGTAGCTAATTTTTCTAAATTAAAAGCGTCGAGCTCAATTGATGTTTCCTATACTATTTCAGACAACGTCAGTGTAAGAGTTGAAACAGACGATGCCGAAAAAATGAAGCTTATAAAAACAGAAGTTGTCAACGGAACATTGGTACTTTCCATTGACACAAAAGACTATAAGTCGAAAAAAAGTAAGGGAAAAAAGAAAGGCAACAACATTAGTATTATCAACGGTGTACGGTTTGAGGTATTGAAAATTACGGTTTCAGGACCAAATTTACAAGCGGTGAAAGTGAGTTCATCGGCAGATTTGAAATTTATGAATACCAATAAAGCTTCTAAACTGGAACTGGTGGTAAGTTCATCAGGAAGTGTTGCAGGAACCTTTGAATGTTCAGATTTATTTATTGATGCCTCGTCAAGTGGCGATGTTTCGGCAATGGTTACTGCTAACGCTGTGGAAATTGAATCGAGTAGTTCGAGTGATGTGACCTTATCTGGCACAGCCAAAGCCATTACAGTAAAAGCAAGTAGTTCTTCTTCTTGTGATTTGAAAAAATTATTGGTTGAGAACGCCACTGTTTTGGCAAGTTCATCAGCCGATGTTTCGGTTCATGCTACGAAATCAGCAGAAGCAAAAGCGTCCTCAAGTGCTGATGTTGTGGTCTATGGAAATCCCGAAAATATAACTAAAGAAGTAAGTTCTTCTGGTTCTGTTGTAAAAAAATAACTCAATTAATTAAAACCCAGCTCACCTCTAGCTGTTCCCCCTTTGGGGGTTAGGGGGCTATCATGCTAAAAAATTGGACTCACCTTTTCATTTACCACATTAAAAACAACAAGCTTTTTACGTTTTTGAACGTTTTAGGTTTGAGTATTGGGATTGCGGGATTGATATTTGCGATTTTATATTGGAATGACGAACATAGTTATAATGAATGGAATTCGGAGAAAGAAGTAGTTTATCAAGTACAAACAGATTTGCGAAACGGGGCTTTTTGGCCGCATTCGGTTGCTGGACTTGAATCTTATTTGAAGACAGATTTTCCGGAAGTTGAAGATTATTTTTATACCGATAATTGGTACGAAAATTACTTGATACGTTACGGAGATAAAAAGCAGATGTTAAATGGTGTTTTGTCGACTCAAAAGAACTTTTTTAACTTTTTTCCTTTTCCTTTTATTTACGGAAGTAGTCAAAATGTCTTAAAAGACGAGCAAAGCGTTGCCATTTCTGAAAAAGCTTCGACGGCTATCTTTGGCACTATAAATCCAGTAGGGAAAACATTTTTGCTAAATAAAAAGCCTGTCGTTGTTCAAGGAGTTTATCGATTAGAACAAAATTCAAGTTTTGCACCTAATGTTGTGATTAATAAATCCGACAAACAAATTAAGGAGCAACAAAATCAATGGGGTAATTTTAATTTTGGATTGTATTTAAAAATTAAAAATCCCGATGACGTTGCAAAAGTAGAATCAAAAATCGAAAATCTGTATTACAATCATCGAGAGCGACTTTGGGGTAAAAAAGAAGGAGAATCATCTGCAACAATTGAGAAAAATCTTAAAGAATCGGGATTGAAAATCATTTTAGAACCTTTGACAAAAGCGCGGTTGAATTCAAATTTAGACGGTTATCCAGAAGGAAAAGGGAATTATCAATTTCTGTTAATTATGGTAGTTTTGTCGGTTTTAATTTTGATTTTGTCGGTGGTTAATTATATTAATTTGGCTACAGCCAATGCTATAAAAAGAGCCAAGGAAGTAGGGGTTCGAAAGATTCTTGGAGCGTCAAAAGGCAATATTGTAAAGCAATTTTTATTTGAAACTTCAATAACTGTTGCGTTTTCTATTTTACTTTCCTTGGTAATTGTAGAACTTTCTTTGCCTTATTACAATGAATTTTTAGGTAAAAAGCTGCTCATTTTTGGCGAACAATTTTACGTGCAACTCATTTTAATTTTTGTAGTCATCATACTTTCTGCAGGCGTTTTTCCAGCAATCTATGTTTCTAATTTTGAAACACTAAAAGTGTTAAAAGGAAATTTTTCCAGAAGTAAAAGCGGGATTTGGCTTCGCAACGGAATGCTGATTTTGCAGTTTGCGATAGCCTCATTTTTCAGTATTGGTTCTTATATTGTTTACGAGCAAGTACATTATCTTTCTAACAAAGAAGTGGGTTTTAGCGGGAATCAAATTTTATCTATTGAAATAAACAATGAAGATGTTCTTGAAAAAGAAAATTTAAATCAAATTGAAAATGGAGCTAAAGAAATTTTTAGAAAATATGAATTAATCAAACAAGAGATTTCTAAAATACAAGGAGTAGCAGAAGTAAATACAGGTGCTTTTGATTTTGGAAATGACAATAATTCTTCTTCGTCCTTTTCTTATAATGGAATTAAAATTCAGGGACAAAATATGGGAGTTGATTTTGGAATGTTGGAAATGATGGAGATAAAAATTATGAAAGGAAGAGGTTTTTCATCCAAATTTGCTTCCGACACCATTAATTCAATGATGATTAACGAAGCTGCATTGCGATTAATGAACGAGAAAAACCCAATAGGAAAAGTAGTCAATTGGAACGATAAGAAACTTAAAATTATCGGAGTAGTGAGCGATTTCAACTTGTACAGTCCTCAATCAAACGTTCCTCCAATGGCATTTTTTCACTTCAAAACCATAGATTGGATCTCTTACAATATGACAAAAATTCACGTCAAAATTTCGCCCGAAAATAGGGAGCAAACTATTGCCAATATAGAAAAATTCTGGGTAAAAAATGTCGATGGGGATTATCCATTTACATATGATTTTGTGGACAAAAATTACGCTCGAACCTATCAAAGCTATGTTAACCAAAAAAATCTTTTTTCCTTAATGAACTTTATCGTTATTCTGATTGCACTTTTTGGATTGTTTGCCTTGGCGAGTTTTTCAATTCAACGACGAATGAAGGAAATTGCCATCCGAAAAACACTGGGTGCCGAAACAAATGTGCTTCTTGTCGCGCTTTCAAAACAATATGTGTTGTTTTGTGTTGTAGGATTTTTAATTGCCATATTTCCAGTGTATTATCTGCTGAACTTATGGCTTGAAAATTTTGCATACCGAATAGAAATCTCAATTCTACCCTTTGTAATCGGCTTTTTTGCATTGCTCATTTTGACTTTAATTGTAGTGCTATCTCGGGCTTACCAAGCTACAAAAGTGGATGTTTTGAAGTATTTGAAATACGAGTAATTCAATTGCAATTTCAATATCAAAAAATTAAAGAAACACAGATTTATAAAATTAGAGAAATTTTAAAAATTTTTAGAATTTCTTAAATCTGTGTTCCGAAAAATGTCAAATATGAAAACAATCTTAAGTTTACTGTTAGTTCTGGCAGTGCAGTTTGTACACGCTCAAAAAACCACTTGGTCGTTGCAGGAATGTATTAATGCAGGTCTCGAAAATAACATTGCCGTAAAGATTCAAAAACTTGAAGTGAAGCGTACTCAAAAATCTCGAATTTCAATTTTGAACGAACTATTACCAAGCATTAGTCTTTCTGGAAGCCACAGTTATAATTTTGGCTCTACAATTAATCCTGGAACCAATGCGCGAGTGAGCTCGAATATTCTGTATGATAATTTTTCCATGAATGCCCAAATGAATCTATTGGATTTTAGTGCGATTGCCAATTCACAGAAATCAAAGATCGGAATAGAATTGGCAAAAGCCGAACAAGAAATTATCGAAAATGAATACAAACTTCAAATTTTGGAAAGTTTCTATCAAGCACTTTTTACACAAGAATTAGTCGAAATTCAGAAACAACAGTTGGAAAACACTCGATTTAACTTAAATCGGATTACCAAAGAAATTGAAATTGGAAGCAAGCCAAAAAGTGATTTATACGACATCCAATTTGCCTTCGCACAAGAAGAAAAGCAATTACTCGAAACAATTCAATTGTTTGAAATTCAAATTTCGCAGCTGTTTCAGTTGCTCAACTACAGTGAGGCTGTCAAAACAGATATTAAACTCGATAATACATTTGCCGAAATTCAAAGCAATCAAAGTGAGGTCATCCATCCAAAAATCAAATGGGCTCAACTGTATTTTAAAAGTGCGAAAAATGAATTAAAAGCACAACAAGCCCAAAAATTACCCTTATTATCAACGTTTTATCAACTTTCCTCTTTTTATTACAAACCCTTGACCCAATCCGGTGGAACAATAGAAAGTTTCAGTAATCAAATGGGTAATAATAAAAATCAACAGTTGGGATTGCAGCTTTCCATTCCTGTTTTTAACGGTTTTAAAAACAATCGTTTGGTACAAGCGGCAAAAATTGACATCGAAAAATCGAATTTAAAACTCGAAAAAGAACGCTTGCTTGTCCAACAACAGTTGGAAATTGAATCTAAGAATGAAGCAAACTATTTGCTAATTAAAGAAAAATTAGCCCAAATGCTGCAATTAGCACAAGCTTCGTTCAAAACAACACAAGCCAAATTTGCTTCGGGATCTGTAGATGCTTTTTCATTTTCAAGTGCTAAAAATAATTTATTGTCTTCAGAATACGCTTTTTTAAAAAACAAACTGCAAAGTCAATTTACAGTTTGCAAAATAAAATTGATTCAAAAAAATGATTTGTAATTTGGCAATAACCCCATAAACAAAACCAATTCTTTATCTTTCTTTTCACAACATTTCGTACTATCTTTGCAATCAAAATTTAGTTTAAATAAACGGATATCTGTTTTCCCAGATTCCGACTAAAATACAGCAGCATTCAACATGAAATTAGATAGAAAAGAAATACTTAAAGCGCTAGAAACCATATCTGTAGCAGGCGAAGGTAAAAATATGGTGGAAAGTGGAGCGGTAAAAAATGTGGTAACTTTTGGGGAAGAAGCAATTATCGATTTAGTACTCACGACTCCTGCAATGCACATAAAAAAACGTGCAGAAGACGATATCCGAAAATTGATTCACGAAAAGTTTTCTCCGGATGCCAAAGTTAAAGTGAACATCAAAGTAGAAGCGCCTGAAAAAGCCAACGAAATAAAAGGAAAAGCAATACCAAGTATTAAAAATATTATTGCCGTTGCTTCTGGAAAAGGAGGTGTTGGAAAATCAACAGTTACTGCCAATTTAGCGGTAACATTGGCCAAAATGGGTTTTTCAGTGGGCGTTTTAGATGCGGATATTTACGGGCCTTCGATGCCTATCATGTTTGATGTTGAATCGGCCAAACCCATTTCGGTAATGGTAGATGGAAAATCAAAGATGAAACCCATCGAAAGTTACGAAGTAAAAATTCTTTCTATCGGATTTTTTACGGCACCAAGTCAGGCTGTTATTTGGCGAGGTCCTATGGCTTCAAAAGCATTGAATCAAATGATTTTTGATGCCGATTGGGGCGAACTTGACTTTCTTTTAATCGATTTACCTCCCGGAACAGGCGATATTCACCTGTCGATTATGCAATCCTTGCCCATTACCGGAGCTGTTGTGGTTTCGACTCCACAGGCAGTTGCTTTGGCCGATGCCAAAAAAGGAGTATCGATGTTTATGTCCGACAGTATCAACGTTCCAGTTCTAGGAATCATCGAAAACATGGCTTATTTTACACCTGAAGAGCTTCCTCAAAATAAGTACTATATATTTGGAAATCAAGGAGCAAAAAATTTAGCTGAGGATTTAAATGTGCCTTTTTTAGGCGAAGTTCCATTGGTACAATCCATTCGGGAAGCTGGTGATTACGGCCGACCTGGTGCATTGCAGTCGGGTTCAATTGTAGAAAGAGTTTTCGAAGAAATCACCCGAAATGTGGTACAAGAAACCGTGAATCGAAACGAGTCACTTCCCGCAACCGAAGCAATAAAAATTACAACTATGGCAGGTTGCTCTGCTGTTAAAAAGTAGTATCCAGTGATCAGTTGCAGTTTTGAGTTTGTTGCAACGGCAACCTGCGACTTAAAAATAAATAATTATATGACAAACGAAGAATTAACTCAAAATATTTTGAAAGCGCTCGACGAAATTCGTCCGTTTCTAAATTCCGATGGTGGCGACATTTCGTTGATAGGAATCGAGAACGGCAAGCACGTTACGGTTCGTTTGGAGGGAGCTTGCACTTCTTGTAGCGTCAATCAAATGACCTTAAGAGCGGGTGTTGAAACCACCATTAAAAACTATGCACCACAAATCGAAACTGTGGTCAATATCGCCTAACATTTCTTGGCCGAATTTTAATTTTTCGAAAATTACTTCTAGAAATATTCCTAGTACAAATTTTTGCTGGGAATTGTTTTTTTGAAATTTGCAACTGACAATTATCATATTAAAAAGGTGTTATTTTTCTGAATTTTGCTTCCGATGGATACACTTTAGATAATAATTAAAAAAATGATACAAACAGATATTCTAATAATTGGTGCGGGTCCTACTGGGCTTTTTACTGTTTTTGAAGCCGGATTACTCAAATTGAAATGCCACATTCTCGACGCTTTGCCTCAACCAGGCGGTCAGTTGGCAGAATTATATCCAAAAAAACCTATTTTCGACATCCCGGGATTTCCTGAGGTTTTGGCGGGTGATTTAGTAGATAATTTAATGGAACAAATCAAGCAGTTTCAGCCGGGTTTTACACTCGGAGAACGTGCGGAAACCATTGACAAACAAGAGGATGGTACTTTTATTGTAACGTCGGACAAAGGTACTCAAATTCAAGCGCATGCCGTGGCCATTGCCGGTGGATTGGGAAGTTTTGAACCCCGAAAACCATTATTGGAACACCTTAATTTTTACGAAGATAAAGGAATCGAGTACTTTGTTCGTGATCCCGAAAAATTCAGAAATAAACGTGTGGTTATAGCAGGTGGTGGCGATTCGGCATTGGATTGGAGCATCTTTTTATCCAACGTAGCTTCCGAAGTAACTTTAGTCCACCGTAGAAATGAGTTTCGTGGTGCCTTGGATTCTGTTGAAAAAGTACAAGAACTGAAAGATTTGGGTAAAATCAAACTGATTACTCCTGCTGAGGTAATCGGTTTAAAAGGAGCGGAACATCTTGAAGAAATTGTTTTGGAAGAAAACGCAGCGCGACGAACCATTCAAACGGATTATTTTATTCCACTTTTTGGGCTTACGCCAAAATTAGGGCCAATTGCCAACTGGGGATTGGAAATAGAAAAAAATGCAATAAAGGTTGATAACTCGTTGGATTACCAAACCAACATTCCCGGAATTTATGCCATTGGCGACGTAAATACCTATCCTGGGAAATTAAAATTGATTTTATGTGGTTTTCACGAAGCGACTTTGATGTGTCAAAGTGTGTACCAACGAATGAATCCCGGTAAAAAATATGTATTGAAGTATACCACAGTTTCTGGTGTGGATGGTTTTGACGGAAGTCGGAAAGAGGCAGAAAAAGCGATTGTGAAATCGATTGTTTAATTCTCTGAATTTGAGTTTTGGTTGCTTAATGAATAAACCGAACAGTGGTTTCAAAATCTGGCTTTGAAGAGCTGGACAAGCACGTTTTTTTTTATGCAGACAAAACGCCTTTAGCACGACTGCATTTTGCCTGCGACATCATCAATTCAAGTTATAACACTGGTCTAGAAAAAAAAGTAGACTGAACGGTTTTTAGAGCAAAAAAGCAGGGCGGATTTATTTAACATTGACTTGATGGTTACCTATTACAAAAGAAGATAAAAAGAAAATAATGGCACAAGACGTAAAAATAACGATTATTGACCGCGATGGTGTTTCGCATGACGTCGAAGCACCAACGGATATGAACATGAACATAATGGAACTTGTTCGTGCTTACGAATTAGCCCCCGAAGGTACTATCGGAATTTGTGGCGGCATGGCGATGTGTGCTTCTTGTCAATGTTATGTTTTAAACGATTTCGTTTTACCTGAAAAAAGCGACGACGAAGAAGCAATGTTATCTGAAGCTTTTAACGTAAAATCCAATAGCCGATTGGGTTGTCAATTACACATTACGGATGATTTGGACGGATTAAAATTAGAATTGGCTCCTGAATAAAAGTTTAGTAAACATATAAAAAAAGGCGAAAACACATTGGTTTTCGCCTTTTTTTAATTTTATGAAATTAGGATTACTTGGATTCCTTATTGGCTTTGGCTACATATTTTTCTATTGCCATCGTCATCGATGGAGCTTCTGGCGTGGGTGCCATAATGTTAACAGTCAATCCACTTTCCAAGGCTTCTTTTTGTGTTGTACTTCCAAAAACAGCAATTCGAGTATTGTTTTGCTTGAAATCCGGGAAATTTTTAAACAACGATTTGATTCCAGTGGGACTAAAAAACACCAAAACATCGTAATATACATCAGCTAAGTCAGATAAATCGCTCATTACGGTTTTGTACAACGTTGCGGCTGTCCAATCCACTTTTAAATTATTAAGTGTTTGTGGTGCATCGGCGTTCAATTGGTCGGAAGCAGGCAATAAGAATTTTTCATCTTTGTATTTTTTGATCAATGATGACATGTCTACAAAGTCTTTTTGACCCACATAAATTTTGCGTTTGCGGTACACAACGTATTTTTGTAAATAAAACGCTACAGCTTCCGACTGACAAAAGTATTTTAAATCCTCTGGTATTTTATAACGCATTTCATCTGCCACTCTAAAAAAATGATCGACGGAGTTTTTACTTGTTAATATAATTGCAGTATAGTTTTTGAAATCAATTTTTTGAAGTCGAACGTCTTTTGCGCTAACGCCTTCAACGTGTATAAATGGACGAAAATCTACTTTTACTTTATGCTTTTGTTGCAATTCGAAGTAAGGCGAATTTTCCACTTTAGGCTCAGGCTGTGATACCAAAATTGTTTTCACTTTCATATTTGCTGTTTTCTTTTCCGCTATTTTTTAGTAAACCAATAATAAACAAAATAGTAAGGTGCTATTTCGAGAGTGCAAAGATACAAAATAAAATAAAACAACTTTCCAATTATGAATTTTTGATAAATTTTTAAAGAATTTAGATAACTTAAAACATTTGCTATTAAAACCAAAGCAATTAAAGTGTAAATTACAGATACTGATAAATTATCCGTATAAAAGAGCAACATGTTGATAGGCAGCAAGCACAACGAAATGTAGGTCCGGTAATTGACCTTTTGCAAATTATATTGGTCAATAACCTCTTCAAAGTCAAAAGCAACTGCAATTATCTTTTCTATTAAAAACTTACTTAAAATAAAAATGCTGCACATTGTAAGAAGCTGGATAAATAAAATCCAATTGTATCGGCTTGCCAATCCTATATAATCCAAAATCAATTGAATGAAAAAGCTCATGGATACAAATAGTACCGACATCAAAGCGACATTGAACCAACTGAATAGTTGCGAGCTTTCTTTGTAAATTTTGTTGTATTTATTAGAAACCAATAATTTCGAAAAGTCGGCAAAACGGTTTTCAAATGCCGATTTCGTTACGGCTATAATGACAAATGATAGCACAAACAAAGCGGTCGCCCAATCTTTATTATCGATGATTCGTTCTTGTCCAACTAATTCGCTTATCATGCCGCAAAATTAGTGTTTTTTTAATTGTTCAATCCTATTAGGAGCTTGGTTTTTGTATCGTTTATTTGTTATTTCCGTTATTTATTATAATTTTATTGGGACGCTTCCGTCATAAATAGTTTATTTTTGCAGTCGAAATTTAGACACTTATGAATTACGGAATTATTATCATTCCTACTTATAATGAAATCGAGAATATTGAAAGCATTATCAGGGCGGTTTTATCGCTCCACAAGCCTTTTCATATTCTTATTGTAGATGATAATTCGCCAGATGGAACGGCTAAAAAAGTAGTTCAGTTGCAACACGAGTTTCCAGAGCGACTTTTTATTGAAAATAGATTAAAAAAGTCGGGTTTAGGAACGGCTTATGTCCACGGATTTCGTTGGGCATTGGAGCGGGATTATGCGTATGTTTTTGAAATGGATGCTGATTTTTCGCACAACCCACACGATTTAGAAAAACTATATGATGCCTGTCACTTTGGGCAGAAAGATGTTGTCATTGGATCGCGTTATGTAACGGGAGTTAACGTTGTCAATTGGCCGTTGAGTCGCGTGCTTCTATCTTATTTTGCATCGGTTTATGTACGGTTATTTACGGGAATGGAAGTGCATGATGCTACAGCGGGATTTATGTGTTACCGTCGTGAAGTTTTAGAAAAAATAAATTTAGATCGCATTAAATTTGTAGGTTATGCCTTTCAAATTGAAATGAAATACCGATCGTATGCTAAAAATTTTGAACTTTATGAAGTTCCTATTATTTTTACTGACCGTGCCAAAGGACAATCCAAAATGAGTGGTGCAATTATTAAAGAGGCTATTTTTGGCGTAATTGCCCTTAGATTAAAAAAAATGTTTAACCTACTATAAGTAAAATGACGAACACCACATTAATTCGCAATGCAAAGATTGTAAATGAAGGAGTAATTTTCGAAGGCGATGTGTTAATAGAGGGTAATTTGATTGTGGAAATTGCTTCACAAATTAGCGCTAAATCCTCTGCTACCAAAATTATTGATGCGGAAGGAAATTATCTCATCCCTGGGATTATTGACGATCAAGTTCATTTTAGAGAGCCGGGCCTCACACACAAAGGCACTATTTTTACCGAATCGAGAGCAGCGGTTGCCGGCGGAATTACGAGTTTTATCGAACAGCCCAACACGGTTCCAAATGCCGTAACCCAAGAATTATTAGAAGATAAATACAAAATTGCTTCTGAAAAATCGTTTACCAACTACTCCTTTATGATGGGTGGAACCAACACCAACATCGATGAGTTACTCAAAACCAATCCCAAAAACGTTGCGGGAATTAAGTTATTTCTGGGTTCCTCAACGGGAAACATGTTGGTTGATGACGAAGCTGCTTTGGAACGTATTTTTTCCAGTACTCCGATGTTGATTGCAGTACATTGCGAAGACGAAGCGACTATTAAAGCAAATTTAGAAAAGTATGAAGCGGAGTTTGGCGAAGATATTCCTACGTCAAATCACCCGTTGATTAGAAGCACAGAAGCCTGCTATATTTCGTCGTCCAAAGCGGTTGCATTGGCTAAAAAAACGGGAGCCCGATTGCATGTTTTTCATATTTCTACGGCAAAAGAACTTGAGTTGTTTTCGAATAAAATGCCATTGGAAGATAAAAAAATTACGGCCGAAGTGTGTGTACATCATTTATGGTTCAGCGACAAAGATTATGCAACGAAAGGAAATTTGATCAAATGGAACCCGGCCGTTAAAACCGAGGAAGATCGGGAAGCACTTTGGGCAGCATTACTTGATGATCGAATTGACGTAATTGCCACAGATCATGCACCCCATACTTTAGAAGAAAAAAATCAGAAATATGCCAAAGCTCCTTCTGGCGGTCCTTTGGTGCAACATGCATTGGTAGCTATGTTTGAAGCCTACCACAGAGGAAAAATTTCGATCGAGAAAATTATCGAGAAAATGGCTCACAATCCTGCTAAATTATTCAGAATTGAAAAAAGAGGTTTTATTAAAGTAGGCTATTTCGCCGATTTAGTAATTATAAATACGGGTTTGCCCTGGACGGTGAATAAAGACAATATATTGTACAAATGCGGTTGGTCGCCATTTGAAGGAACTACTTTTAAATCACGTGTAACGCATACTTTTGTAAACGGTCAGTTGGTGTATACCAATTCAAAAGTAAAAGACGTACATGCAGGAGCACGATTAACATTTGATCGCTAAAACGATATTGTAATGAAAAAACTGTTTTTAATTATTACAGTAGGACTGTTGTTGCTGAATTGCAAATCAGATGCGATTGAGAAACCTGAAAATTTGGTAGACGAAGACCAAATGGTCGATATTATGTACGATTTGTATGTAATCAATGCCATAAAAGCAAGCAATGTGCATTATTTGATAGAGCACGATGTTACATCCGCTAATTATATTTTTAATAAATACAAAGTAGACAGTTTACAATTTGCCCAAAGCGATAAGTATTATGCTTCTCATATCGAAGATTACGAGAAGTTGTACCAACGTGTAACCGAAAGGGTACAAGCAAACAAAGCAGTTTTGGACTCGTTAATTCTTAAAAATCCAGTACAAAAAGTAAAAAAAGAGAAAAAAGCTACTGAAGCGATTCCTTTTAAAAAAAGAGATTCCTTGCGAAAAAGCCGCGTCATTAAAAATACTTTATTCAAAGAAAGTGTCAAAAATTAATACTTTGTAGCGATTTCTTTAATTACGGAGGCTATCGGTTTAAAGTGTAAAGAAAGTTGCGATTTGATTTTTTCATTGGAATACACATCTGTGGAATGCAACCATAACACATTTGCCTTAACAAAAGTTCTTTTTTGAAAAAACAAATTCGATTTGATCCAATTGATTTTACAGATCCATTCGGACATCCATTTTTTTACTTCTTTTTTTGGCGGGGAAACTTGTAATGCGTCGGCAATTAAAGTTGTAATTTCCTTATAAGTTAAATTTTCTGAAACCAAAATGTACCGTTGTCCCTTTACGTCACTTTCCATAAGTTGAATCATGCATGAAGTTACATCGCTAACACCTACAAATCCTGTAGATCCTTGTGTGTAATGTTTCAAGCCATTGGCTACTTTTGTAATCATTCTGAAACTACCTTCGTTCCGATTCCAAGTTTTAGGAATTGGACCTA
>NZ_JBIPPD010000046.1:0-18043 GCF_044368625.1 Flavobacterium sp.
TGTCGATTTGTACAACAAAGGCATGATTTACCGTGGCTACCGAATGGTCAATTGGGATCCGGAAGCAAAAACAACCTTGTCTGACGAAGAAGTAAATTACGAAGAACAAAGCGGGAAATTGTATTTTTTAAATTATAAAATCGAAGGTTCAGAGGAATTTTTAACGATTGCAACAACGCGACCTGAAACTATTTTTGGAGACACAGCCATTTGTATCAACCCAAACGACGAACGTTTTGCTCATTTAAAAGGAAAAAAAGCGATTGTTCCAATTGCAGGAAGGGTAATTCCAATTATCGAGGATGAATATGTGGATATCGAATTTGGAACAGGTTGTTTGAAAGTTACGCCAGCTCATGATGTGAATGATAAAATGTTGGGAGACAAGCACAATCTAGAAGTAATCGATATTTTTAACGACGATGCTACTCTAAATAGTTTTGGACTGCATTACCAAGGTCAAGACCGTTTTGCAGTTCGAAAAGCAATCGAAAAGGAATTGGACGAAAGCGGAAGTTTGCTAAAAGTAGAAATTCATTTGAATAAAGTAGGTACTTCAGAACGAACTAAAGCCGTGATCGAACCTCGATTATCCGATCAGTGGTTTTTAAAAATGGAAGATTTGGTAAAACCTGCCATCAAAGCCGTTTTAGAAACTGAGGAAATAAAATTGTACCCAAAGAAATTTGAAAATACCTACCGCCATTGGTTGGAAAACATTCGCGATTGGAATATTTCGCGTCAATTATGGTGGGGTCAACAAATTCCAGCCTATTTCTATGGCGATGGAAAAGAAGATTTTGTAGTAGCTGAAAATATTGATGAAGCATTGATTTTGGCAAAAGAAAAAACTTCTAACTCTAAACTCCAAACTTCTGACTTGAAACAAGATGCTGATGCTTTAGATACTTGGTTTTCATCTTGGTTATGGCCAATGGCTGTTTTCGGTGGAATTTTAGACCCAAAAAATGAAGATTTCAAATATTATTATCCTACAAATGATTTGGTTACAGGTCCGGATATTTTGTTTTTCTGGGTTGCCCGTATGATTATTGCAGGATATGAATATACAGGTGAAAAACCGTTCAACAACGTATATTTAACTGGACTGGTTCGAGATAAACAACGTCGAAAAATGTCTAAATCACTTGGAAATTCTCCAGACCCATTGGAATTGATTGAGAAATTTGGAGCTGATGGCGTTCGTGTGGGATTACTTTTAAGTGCTTCTGCAGGAAACGACATCATGTTTGATGAAGAACTTTGCAACCAAGGAAAAGGATTTTCAAATAAAATTTGGAACGCATTCAAATTAATCAAAGGTTGGGAAGTTTCTGAGACCATTTCACAACCAGAATCTTCAAAAGTAGCGATTGAATGGTATGAGGCAAAATTGCAACAAACCTTAGTGGATATTGAAGATAATTTCGAGAAATACCGTATTTCTGATGCTTTAATGGGAATTTACAAACTGGTTTGGGACGATTTCTGTTCGTGGTTTTTGGAAATGATTAAGCCAGCTTACCAACAGCCAATAGACAAAACTACTTTTGACAAAGCCATTGAAATGATGGAAAACAACATGAAATTGTTGCATCCGTTTATGCCTTTCCTTACGGAAGAAATTTGGCACTTGATAAAAGAAAGAACCCCAAGTGAAGCACTGATTGTTTCAGAATGGCCAGTTTTAAAATCATTTGACGCGAAAGTAATTTCTGATTTTGAAAACACAATCGAAGTAATTTCGGGTGTACGAAATATCAGAAAAGACAAGAACATTGCGTTTAAAGATGCCGTTGAATTAAAAATAATCAACAATGATAATGCAACAACTTATTTTGATTCCGTTATTATAAAGCTAGGGAACATCTCAAATTTTGAATACGTTACTGATCAAGTGGATGGTGCTTTATCTTTCCGTGTAAAGTCAAATGAATATTTTATTCCTATGGCTGGAAATATTGATATTGCGGCTGAAATTGAAAAATTAGAGGATGAGTTGAAATACATACAAGGCTTTTTGAAATCAGTACAAGTGAAGCTTTCCAATGAAAAATTTGTAGCCAATGCAAAACCCGAAATAATTGCTAACGAAAGGAACAAAGAAGCCGATGCTTTAGCAAAAATTGCTACAATTGAGCAAAGTTTGGCGAGTTTGAAGTAATAAATTAAGTAAGAATTGAACATAAAAAAATCCCATTAAGGGATTTTTTTGTTTTAAGGTGTAGGTGCAACTGGGGCTTTTGTTATCGAATCATCGTATCGTTTTTCGATTGCTTTCCAATGCACTACATTAAAAAATGCTTCCACATATTTGTTTCGTTTGTTTTGATAATTCAAGTAATACGCATGTTCCCAAACGTCCAACGCCAAAATAGGAATTCCTGTCACACCGATGTTGGGCATCAATGGATTGTCTTGATTTGCGGTTGCTACAACCGATAATTTTCCGGTTTTATCAGTCACTAACCAAGCCCATCCTGAACCAAACTGCTTTGTAGCAGCTTCAGTCAGCTGATTTTTAAATGCGGAATAAGACCCAAAATCTTTGATAATTGCAGCTTCTAAAGCGCCTGTTGGCTCTCCACCGCCCTTTGGACTCATACTAGCCCAATACAAATTATGGTTGAAATAACCTCCTGCATTGTTGCGCAATGTTTTATTTTCTAAATCAAGTGACTTTAGGATTTCTTCAATAGTCAATTTTTCCATTTCCGTTCCAGCAATTGCCTCGTTCAATTTATTTGTGTATCCCAAATGGTGTTTCGAATAATGAATTTCCATTGTTTTTGCATCAATGGATGGTTGAAGCGCATCGTAAGGGTAGGGGAGCGGTAGCATTTTAAAAGTACCTTCATTGGCCATCACATCTGCGGGATTTCCCATGGGAACGTTTTTTTCTTCCTCCTCGGGAAGTGGTACTTGTACTTCAGTTAACTTTTTTTCATTACAACTATATAGTAAAAGTGCAGTTGCAACAATGGATAGTGTTTTGTAAATGTTTTTCATTTTCTTGATTCAATTATGGAATTTATAATTTCAATATAGTTTTCTTTAGCTTCTTCGACACTGAGATGACTGATTTGCATCCAAGCATTGGTTTTAAAAGCGTTTCTAAGGTCAAAATTCGAATTTTGAGACTGAATTGTTCCAAAAGTTGCTTGTTTGTAAAATGCGTAAAGTCGAAGTTGAACATCCTGAGGGAGGGACGCTTGCGACATTTCGGTGGCTATGGCAACTGCTTCGTCAAAACGTGTGTGTAAATCCTTGTCTTCCATTTAGACTAATTTTTCAGCAATAATCGATTGGTTTCCTTTTACTTTGTCGTTTAATTTTACATTTAATTTTGTTCCAATTGGTAAAAACAAATCTACTCTTGAACCAAATTTAATAAATCCAGCGTCGTCTCCTTGTACCACCACTTCGCCTTCTTTGGCGTAATTCACAATTCGTTTGGCCAAAGCACCTGCGATCTGTCGGTACAAAATTTCGCCAAAAACCCCGTTCTCAATAACGATGGTCGTGCGTTCGTTTTCTTCACTCGCTTTTGGATGCCAAGCCACTAGAAATTTTCCTGGATGGTATTTGCTGAAATTAATTTTCCCGGACATCGCATATCGGGTAACATGCACGTTGATGGGCGACATAAAAATAGAAACTTGCAAACGTTTATCTTTGAAGTATTCGTTTTCCATTACTTCCTCAATTACAACCACTTTTCCATCCACAGGAGCGACTAAGGTGTGTTCTTGAGCTTGAATAGATCGATTTGGATTTCTGAAAAATTGCAAAACGATAACTAATAGAAGTAACGCAAGTATCTGAACTCCTTTCAGAATCCAATACTCTTCTTTCAAAAACTGTTCGGCTGCTATTACGATGGCAACCGTTACTAACGCAGCTAGTAAAATACTTTTGGCTCCTTCTTTATGAAAATGTAACATAATTTTAAAATTTAAAAAATGGTAATAATTGATAAAACAAAAATAGGAATGGTGCTACAAATATAACACTATCTAATCGATCTAAAACACCTCCGTGACCGGGCATGATCGTTCCGCTGTCTTTTACGTTGGCAATTCGCTTGAATTTTGACTCGATTAAATCACCAATAGTGCCAAAAATACCTACAATGAATGCAAAACCCAACCAAATAAATTGGGCAGTTTGCTTTCCTTCAATATAATAAGTAGCGATTAAATAACTTGCAATTACAGCAAAAACAATTCCGCCTAAAAATCCTTCAATGGTTTTTTTGGGTGAAATTTTTTCGTACAATTTGTGTTTCCCAATCGATTTTCCAACAATATAAGCAAAGGTATCGTTGGTCCAAATAAGAATGAATATACCGATAATTATTTTAGGGTTGTAGCCTTTTACACCAAATGGAATTTTGGTAATGATGATAAACGGTAGAATAATGTACCCAATTAAAAATAAATATTTATTGACGGTCTCAATTTTATACTGCTTGTCATTAAATAAAAAGTACATACACCGAAACGAAATCAGTAGTGTGGCTCCTAATAAGGTGTAATCGAAATTTTTAGACAAGCGTACGTTTTGGCTTTCTAAATAGGTGACGCTTCCGTACATTACTACAGCAGCTAAGATTGGCAAGACCTTCGGAAGGTGCACCAATTCACAAAATTCAAAAACGGCGATAAGTAAGAATAAACCAAAAAGAATAAAAAAAGATTCTACCGAGCAAATAATTGAAATAATTAGAAGCAATATATAAATGGCGCCAGAAATAGCTCTTTTTAAAGTTTCATTCATACTATAAATCTTCTAGCAACAATAAGTACAAATTTTTCGCGACACTTCCGTAGTGTAAAAAATCCTCTTCTTTTGCTTTTTCAAAATATTTTATAGTGGTAATGTTCGTGGGATAGTCTTTATCGTATTGTTTTTTAATATTACTCATACCATCACTTTTACTAACGGTGATTTGACTTGTAGTTGCTACAATGATAATATTTACAGGAAGATCTTGCCATTTTCGTTGTTTGATTTGATTGGATGAAAACAAAATAGATCCTTCGTCGGCGATTAAACTCTCACAACTTGCCAATAAAAATTTTGGATTTTGAATATTGGTATAGTTCAGTTTATTTTCGTCGAGCAAACTGTACAATTTTGGTTCAAAGCACATTACGTCATTTTCAAACCAGTCATTTTCGGTCAGAATATCTTCAAAAAGATTCTTGACTTCCGTTAAATTGTCGCAATACAAAAACTTACCTCCATTTTTTTTAAAATTCAAGGTAAATAACTCGTCGATAGGGGTATTTTCTGTCGAAAAAGGATTGTATTCACTATCTTTTTCTGCGTCAGAAGAATCACTGGCAGAGCCAAAAAACTTTTTAAAAAGACTCATATTGTTTTCGAATGCTAGAAATTTATTTTAGAAATCGTTCAAAGATAAAAAAATCTTAACTCAAAAAAATTTTGAATTAAGATTTTTTCAATTAAAACGGTATTTTTAGTAGATTACACGTTGGTAAGCTCCTGTAAGTTTGCGTCGAAAGTTCTTTTACCAAAAATAGTTTCCAAATCATCTTTAAAAATGACTTCTTTTTCAATCAATATATTGGCAAGTTGGTTCAATTTGTCTTTATTATCTTCCAAAATGCGTATCGCTCGTTGGTACTGACTTTCGATCAGTTCCGAAATTTCTTGGTCAATAACTTTAGCCGTTTCATCGGAGTAGGGTTTTGTAAAACCATATTCATTTTGTCCGCTCGAATCATAATACGTTACGTTTCCAATTTTTTCGTTCAATCCATAAATAGTAACCATCGCTCGCGCTTGTTTGGTCACCTTTTCTAAATCGCTCAATGCTCCTGTTGAAATTCTATTGAAAGTTACTTTTTCAGCGGCACGTCCTCCCATTGTCGCACACATTTCGTCGAGCATTTGATCGGTCCGTACAATAAGTCGTTCTTCAGGTAAATACCAAGCCGCTCCTAAACTTTGTCCACGAGGAACAATGGTAACTTTTACCAATGGTGCTGCGTGTTCGAGCATCCAACTTACGGTTGCATGGCCCGCTTCATGTATGGCGATGGCTCTTTTTTCATCTGTGGTAACAATTTTATTTTTCTTTTCTAAACCTCCTACAATTCGATCTACGGCATCCAGAAAATCTTGTTTATCAACGGCTTGTTTGTCTTTTCGTGCAGCAACTAGTGCAGCTTCATTGCAGACATTGGCAATATCAGCTCCTGAAAAACCTGGGGTTTGTTTAGCAAGAAATTCAGTATCTAAATTTTCGGCTTTTTTCAAAGGTTTCAAATGTACTTCAAAAATTTCTCTTCGCTCGCGAATGTCTGGTAAGTCCACAAAGATTTGTCGGTCAAAACGTCCAGCTCTCATTAAGGCTTTGTCCAAAACATCAGCTCTATTGGTTGCAGCAAGTACGATTACATTTGAATTGGTTCCAAAACCATCCATTTCCGTCAAAAGCTGGTTCAATGTATTTTCACGTTCGTCGTTTCCACCCGACATGTTGTTTTTTCCACGGGCACGACCCACGGCATCAATTTCATCTATAAAGATAATGGCTGGCGACTTTTCTTTGGCTTGCTTAAACAAGTCACGTACTCGTGAAGCTCCAACGCCCACAAACATTTCCACAAAATCAGAACCAGAAAGCGAAAAGAACGGTACTTTTGCTTCACCAGCAACGGCTTTCGCCAATAAGGTTTTTCCAGTTCCTGGAGGTCCAACTAACAAGGCTCCTTTCGGAATTTTTCCACCAAGATTGGTGTATTTTTCAGGATTTTTCAAAAATTCTACAATCTCTTGAATTTCTTCTTTAGCACCTTCAAGACCAGCAACGTCTTTAAACGTAGTTTTAATATCGGTTTTTTCGTCAAACAGGCGCGCTTTGGATTTACCAATGTTAAAAATTTGTCCGCCACCGCCTCCTCCCGCTCCGCCAGACATTCTTCGCATAACGAAAATCCAAATAGCAACTATAAATATAAAGGGCAATAACCCTACGAATATATCGCCTAAGTTACTTCGGGATTCGAACTTGAAATCTTTTAATTTTTTTTCGGCAACAGCAGTTTCCAGTTTTTTCTGAAAAATTTCGTCATTGCCTGGATCAAACATATAATGTGGCCCTTTATTGGGTTGATCCAAATAATTTTTGGCTACCGCTTTGTGTTCAGGTAATTTTAAAGCTTCGGCCGTTAAAAATACTTCTGCTTCAATTTTATTGTACACAATAACCTTTTCGATAGCACCGTTTTCGAGGAAAACGTTGAACTTGCTGGACGATAGTTCGCCTGGTTTCGACAAACCAGAATCGCCGCTAAAAACGCTAAAAACAACAAAGAAAATGATTAAAGCTCCTGGTATCAACCACGGGCCAATTTTCATCTTTGGTGTATTTGGATTATTATCTTTTGCCATTTTTTAATACGTGTTTTTGATGGAGGTTATTTTTGCATCACCCCAAAGACTTTCGATGTTGTAGTATTCCCGGATGTGTGTTTGAAATACGTGCACCACGATATTCACATAGTCCATTAAAACCCATTCGGCGTTTTCTGAACCTTCCACGTGCCAAGGTTTGTCTTTTAACTCTTTCGAAACTGTTTTTTGGATTGAATTTACGATTGCATTGACTTGCGTGTTGGAAGTCCCGTTACAAATAACAAAATAATCACATGCTGAATTATCGATTTCTCTTAAGTCTAAAATATCAATGTCGTTTCCTTTTACTTCTTCTATTCCTTTGATGATGTTAGCTAATAGAACATCATTATTTACTGATTTTTTTGTCATTTATTATTTTTTGTCTGATTGGCAAAGTTATCAAAAATTGTCGTTATTTTTGAACCTTAACACAACATTAAATTCTGTTTTTACTTTTATTTTATGGAATTAATCAAACTCAATGCCACAGATTCTACAAATGATTACCTCAAAGCGCTGTCTGCTAAACAATTTGTGAAGAACTTCACCGTGGTTTGTACAGAAAGCCAAACTAAGGGTCGCGGACAAATGGGGTCTGTTTGGACTTCTGAACCGGGTAAAAACTTGACTTTTAGTGTTTTGATGTCCGAAGTATTAACAAACGTGGATTCTATTTATAATTTGAATGTAGCAGTTGCACTGGCAGTTTTAACCGTTTTACAAAAGGAAAATATACCCGAATTAAAAATAAAATGGCCTAACGACATTATGTCAGCCAATAAAAAAGTCGGTGGCATATTGATCGAAAATAACATTAAAAGTAGTACGGAAATCCAGTCCATTGTAGGTATTGGGGTAAATGTCAATCAACAGGATTTTACGCATTTACCTCAAGCTTCTTCGTTGTGTTTAGCAACGGGTCAATTTTATAATTGTGAAGAGCTCCTTTCGAAAATAGTAAATCAATTGAAAACAAATGTACAGCTGCTTCAAGAAAATAATGCGGTAAAATTATGGGAAAGTTACCATCAAAATTTGTACAAAAAAGGAATTCCATCTGCTTTTGAAAGTCAAACGGGGGTTCAGTTTATGGGAATTATTCAACAAGTTCAGTTTAATGGGCAATTGGAAGTTTTGCTAGAAGATGAGTCGCTGCAATTATTTTCCACGAAACAATTGAAAATGTTGTATTAAAAAAAGCCCAGTAATCGATTACTGGGCTTTTTTTAACTTATAGTTTGTGCATATTACTCACCAACGTCTCGATGAATTTTCCAATAGGGCCTTTGATCATCATTGCCATCATCGCATTGAATTCCCCCTCAAATTGCAGCTGAACTTCGGTACTGTTTTCCGACAAAGCATTCAAATCTGCTGTCAATGTAAAAGGTAATTTGTCAGAAGCAGCACCTAAAATTACTTTTGAATTTGGTGTTTTATCTTTCATTTTCAACTTGATTTCGGGCATTCCTTTTAAACCAAAAATAAATGCGTTTTCGTCTAAAACTTCAAACTTTGCAATATTATCAGGCATTAATTTTTCAAAACTTTTGACATCGGTTAGTGCATTGAATAAATAGGATGCTGATTTTTCAACGGTTACTTTTGGACTTTCTAAATTCATAGATTTTATTTTAGCGGTGTTTGTTCAATATCCCAAGTTGATGGACTCTTTCGCCATTCCTGCAAGGTTTTTTCTTCTTCTTCAGTAATGTATTTTTTGGCTACTGCCAAAGGTAATAAATTTTCATAGTTGCTCAAAGTAAACAAATCTACATTTGCTTTCTTGAAATTTTCAGAGGCTACATCAAAACCATAACTGAAAATTGCCGCCATTCCTTTAACATTAGCACCTGCGGCTCGAAGCGCTTCCAAGGCCATCAAGCTACTGTTTCCGGTACTAATTAAGTCTTCAATCACAACAACATTTTGTCCTTTTTGCAAAAAACCCTCAATTTGGTTCAGTCGTCCATGCTTTTTTGGCTCTGGTCTGACGTATACAAAAGGCAACGCTAAAACTTCGGCAACAAGTATCCCAATGCCAATGGCACCTGTGGCAACTCCAGCAATTACGTCTGGCTTTCCAAATTGTTTTTCAATGTTTTTTGCAAATTCCTCTTTTAGATAATTTCTGATAGGTGGAAATGAGAGTGTTATCCGATTGTCGCAGTATATAGGCGATTTCCATCCAGAAGCCCATACAAAAGGATTTCCTGGATTTAATTTAATTGCGTTTATTTGTAAAAGCAATTCGGCAGTTTTGCTGGCTGTATCTTTATTAAAAATCATAGTACAAATGTATAAAGTTTTTGTGAACGACAAACCACTTTTTTTAACCAATGAAATCGTTAAGGAAACCGATTTTCAGCTTTTTTTATTGGAAAGCGCTGACATCAAACAGGTTATAGTTAAAATTTTTCAAAATAAAATTCAGAAAGCGTACCTCTATCATCCTGACGAAAAGGAGATTATGAAAACGTTAAAATCTAAAATTCCGGTACAAAAAGCAGGTGGCGGACTGGTTTATAACGAAAAAAATCAAGTTTTATTTATTTTCAGAAACGGAAAATGGGACTTGCCAAAAGGCGGAATCGAGAAGGGAGAGGCGATTGAAGAGACTGCGATGCGTGAAGTGGAAGAGGAAACTGGCGTTGGAAAGTTGGTTGTTACCAACAAATTACAAAAGACGTATCACATTTTTAAACGTAATGGCCGATTCAAATTAAAAATTACTCATTGGTTTGAAATGCGGTCTACTTTTTCAGGAATTCCGGAAGGTCAAGCCGAAGAAGGTATCGAAAAAGTAGCTTGGCTTAATCCCGATGAAATTCAGGAGGCACTAAAAAATTCGTATGAAAATATCAAGTTGCTTTTTGATGAAGCATTAAATTGAGAATGAATCAGGGGATAAATGAAGTTTATGTAGAGTAGTAAACTTTAAAATTTGCATTTCGACAAAAGAGCAATCTCCTGTAAATGCCCTAATTTGATGAGATTATTCCTTCTTTAAAATGACACAATAGTGCACATATCCTTATGTAATTTAAAGCGTGTTAAATGCATGATTCATCATTCATAACTCATATTTCCCTTACCTTTGCTCCATGAACAAAAATGTACCTTCCAACAATATCCTTTTGAATTTAGGTTTCGACCAATTCAACGAAATGCAAATCGCTGCTCAAGAAGCTATTCTTGAGGAAAATAATGTCTTGCTTTTATCGCCAACAGGTTCTGGGAAAACAGTGGCTTTTTTAGTGCCGATTTTCGAAATGTTACAACCCGAAATCCAATCTGTTCAATGTTTGATTATCGTTCCTTCGAGAGAATTGGGTTTGCAAATTGAGCAAGTTTGGAAAAAAATGGGTACGAATTATAAAGTAAACATTTGTTACGGCGGACATTCCATTGATACTGAAATTAAGAATTTAAGTTCGCCACCAGCAGTTTTAATTGGAACTCAAGGACGAATTGCAGACCATATTGAACGAGGAACTTTTCGTTTAGACAAAATTCAGACTTTGATTTTGGATGAATTTGACAAATCCTTGCAACTTGGTTTTCATGAGGAAATGTCGTTTATCATTGGTAAACTAACGAGTTTGAACAAGCGAATTTTAGTTTCGGCAACCGCTGACATTGAAATTCCAAGATATACAAGAGTCGTAAATCCAATGGTTTTGGATTTTATTAAACCGGAAGATTCCAATTCTAATTTGAGTGTCAAATTAGTACAATCAACCGAAAAAGATAAAGTAAATACGTTGTTTCAACTCATTTGCGGATTGAAATCGGAGGCTGCTTTGGTTTTTTGTAACCACAGAGATGCCGCAGAACGTATTTCGGAAACTTTGAATAAAAAAGGTATTTACGCGACTTATTACCACGGAGGAATGGATCAAGAAGAACGTGAACGTGCGTTGATTCAATTTCGAAATGGAAGTATTAATTATTTAATCACGACGGATTTGGCCGCTCGAGGTTTGGACATTCCTGAAATGAAACACGTCATTCACTACCATTTGCCTTTAAAAGAAGACGAATTTACGCACCGAAACGGTCGAACTGCGCGAATGTTGGCTTCTGGAACCGCTTATGTGCTTTTTCACGAAAGCGACAAGCAAATGGATTTTATCGATTATAAAATGCCTGTTGTGGATGTAAAACAAAACAAAAGTCTACCGCAACCGCCAAAATTCCAAACGGTTTATATTTCAGGCGGAAAGAAAACCAAGTTGAATAAATTTGACATTGTTGGTTTTTTCTCCCAGAAAGGAAAACTTGAAAAAGAAGATTTGGGACTGATTGAAGTAAAAGATTTTGTCTCTTTTGCAGCTGTGAAATTCAATAAAGTAAAAGACCTTTTGCACAACATTAAAGACGAAAAGATGAAAGGCAAGAAGTTTAAAATTGAAGTGGCGCGAAATGTGATTAAGAAGGAAGAGGAGAAGTAGTTTGCAGTTTTCAGTCGCAGTGTTCAGTTGTAACCAATACTTTCGCAGATAAATAGTTTTAATAATAGTAAACATAAAACCCACTGAATTTCAATGGGTTTTCTCTTTTATAAGTATTTTTCAAAAGTTACGAACTCGAAACCTACACCTTACAACTTCTTCACATAAGCCGTAATAATCACAATCTGTTGGCCATCGACTTTTCCTTCAATATAGGTTTCATTTTCGTGGTCGAGACGGATGTTTCGCACGGCAGTACCTTGTTTGGCTACCATGCTCGAGCCTTTTACTTTTAAATCTTTAATCAAAACTACCGAATCGCCGGTATTTAAAATAACGCCGTTGCTGTCGCGGTGTACTAATTTATTTTCGTCGTCGTCGGCTTCGCCGGTGGCTTTTGCCCATTCCAAGGTGTCTTCGTCGAGGTACATTTGCTCGACCAATTCGTGGTTTTTCAGTCGGTTCAACATGCGCCAAGAAACTACTTGTACTGGAATGTGTTCGCTCCACATGCTGTCGTTCAAAACACGCCAATGGTTGGCATCCATTTTGTCGGGATTTTCCATTTGGTCGATGCACGTGGCGCACGCATAAATACTTTCGTCTAAATTGCCTTTTCGGGTAGGCAAAACGTCAAATTGCTTTAGGTTTTCCGTGGTACCACAAAGTTCACACGTTCCGTTACTGCGTTTGATTAACTCTCTTTCTAAATTCATTTTATTGGTTGGTATTGTATTTATTTTATATTTTTTCGAACGGCTGGAGGCACCAAAAGTTCATATTCGCCGCCGTTTCGCAACACATCTCGCACAATACTAGAACTGATGTAGGACGTATTTGCCGCTGTAAGTAAAAAGACAGTTTCTATTTTTGACAATTTCCGATTCGTGTGGGCGATGGCTTTTTCGAATTCAAAGTCGGCAGGATTTCGCAAACCTCGCAAGATGAATTTGGCTTTCATTTTTTTGCACAAATCAATCGTCAATCCCTCGTAAGTTATCACAGAAATGGAGGGTTCATCGGCAAAAGATTCTTCGATAAAGCGTTTTCGTTCTTCTAATGAAAACATGTATTTTTTCTCGGCATTGACACCGATGGCGACAATTATTTTGTCAAAAAGCGGAATACTTCGCTTGATTAAGTCGTAATGTCCTAAAGTGATGGGGTCAAAAGATCCGGGGAATACAGCTATTTTTTCCATAATGGTCTGCGTTTTAGTGCAAGATTAATTTCGTTATCCAGCAAATCGCTGAATTGTATTTGAGCATATTCGGCCTGTTGTGGAAAAATACTTTGTCCAGATAATCCAGGATTGGTATTGATTTCTATAAAATGAGGAACATCATCCATTACGATAAAATCGGTTCTAGAAAAGCCCGACATTCCTAATGCTTCATAGACTTTTTTTGCTGTTTCTCTTACTTTTTGCTCCACTTCAGGAGCCAATCTCGCAGGTGTAATTTCTTCTGATTTGCCTAGATATTTAGCTTCATAATCAAAAAAGTCGTTTTGAGAAACAATTTCGGTTAAACCCAACACTTTGGTTTCTCCTTTATAGTGTAAAACGCCTACTGAAACTTCGATTCCTTTCAAGAATGATTCGATTAAAATATCATTATCTTCTGCAAATGCGAAATCTAGTGCTTTGTTAAAATCTTCCAAGTTATTGACTTTTGAAACTCCCAAGCTACTTCCAGATTGATTTGGTTTTACAAAGAAAGGCAAACCTAATTCTGCCACAACTTCTTCAGCAGAAATAGACATTCCTTTCGTTAAATAAATCGATTTTGCTTTTGGGATATTGAATTTTGAAAGTACCGACAACGTGTCTCTTTTATTAAAGGTCAATGCCGATTGGTAAAAATTACAACCTGAATAGGGTATTTCCAATAATTCCCAGTAGGCTTGCATGTGTCCGTCTTCTCCTGGAGTTCCGTGAATAGTGTTGATGATAGCGTCAAACTTTATTTTTTTACCATCGACGGTACAAGTAAAATCAGATTTGTCTATTGGGTGTTTTTTTTTGTCTACAAGAGCATTCCATCCCTCGGTTAGGACATGAATTTCGAATATTTTATATTTGGTTTTATCGAGGTTGCTCAGAATGAGCTGACCACTTTTTAAAGATATAACGGATTCGTCCGAATATCCTCCCATTACAACTGCTATGTTTTTCATTAGTGCACTTTTTTGAGTTGAAACCGATAGCCCTAGCCCTGATGGAAGCGGCATCCTTTTCCTTTTTGTAATTGCGAGGTACGAAGCAATTACAAAAAGGAAAAGATACAGCGTACAGCGGGATTAAGCTCCTGAAAATAATGAAACAAAATTATCATTTTTTTTCAAACCAATTGCCTTTAGTATTTTTATATCTTTGTCGGAAATAAAATTAATATGAGTTTACGAAAATTTCTGACCAGCAAAGTGTTTTTTATACAGCTTGCCATTGCTGTTGGTCTTGTCGTTGTTTTTGCTTTTGTGATGATGAAGTGGTTGAGTTTCACGACCAATCACGGCGACGAAATTACGGTTCCGGACTTGAGCAAACTTTCGGTGGAAGTAGCCGAAGAGAAATTGGATGCATTGGATTTAGAATATGTGTTGCTGGACACGACGGAATATCAGAAAGATTATCCTAAATTTTCGGTGGTGAAACAGGATCCGATTGCCGGTTCGAAGGTAAAAGAAGGACGAAAAATATACATAAAGGTCAATTCAGATGCGTATCGCGACATTGTCATGCCTGATCTGATTGAGCAAAGTTTGCGTCAAGCCGAACCTACGTTGAAAGCCTTGGGCTTAGAGCTGGGCGAAAAAACCTACAAACCCTATTTGGGAAAAGACATGGTTTTAGAAATGCGTTACAAAGGTCGGAAGTTGAAAGCGGGAGATAAAATACCGAAAGCCTCGAAAATTGACTTGGTTTTGGGCGATGGAAAAGTGGGTTTTGAGGAAGAAATAGATTCAGTTCCAGTAGTAGAAGAGGTAATTGACGAAGAATTTTAATGATGACAGAAGAACACACGCCGGAAATAGAATTAGAAGACGATTTATTTGAGCATTTTAGATTTGACGTTCCCAAAGGACAAGATTTTTTACGAATAGACAAATATTTGATGCACATGTTGCCCAATTCGACGCGGAACAAAATTCAGAATGCAGCAACGAACGGCAATATTTATGTCAATGACGTTCCTGTAAAGTCGAATTATAAGGTAAAACCTTTTGATGTTGTACGAATATTATTATCGCATCCGCCGTTTGAAAATAGGGTAGACCCCGAAAATATTCCGCTAGATATTGTTTACGAAGACGATACCTTATTGATGGTAAACAAAGAACCAGGAATGGTGGTGCATCCCGGACACGGCAATTATACCGGGACTTTAGTGAATGCTTTGGCGTATCATTTTGAGAATTTGCCATTGAACAGCAGCGAACGACCGGGTTTGGTACACCGAATTGATAAAGATACTTCAGGACTTTTGGTCATTGCCAAAACCGAAGCCGCCATGACGCATTTGGCCAAGCAATTTGAAGCCAAAACCTCTGAACGAGAATATATTGCATTGGTTTGGGGAAATGTAAAAGAAGACCAAGGTACGATTGAAGGCAACATCGCCCGACATGTGAAAGATAGAATGCAAATGGCGGTTTTTGCCGATCCAGAAATTGGAAAACCAGCGGTAACGCATTATAAAGTTTTGGAACGTTTTGGCTACGTGACCTTGATTTCGTGCCAACTCGAAACGGGAAGAACACACCAAATTCGCGTGCATTTGAAACACATTGGTCACACCCTTTTTAACGACGAACGATATGGCGGTCACCTGATTTTAAAAGGAACTACGTTTACCAAATACAAACAGTTTATTGACAATTGTTTTAAATCCTTGCCACGCCAAGCCCTACACGCCAAAACGCTTGGTTTTGTACATCCCACAACGGGCGAGATGATGCGTTTTGATACCAATCTACCTCAAGACATGCAGGACGTGATTGAAAAATGGCGGAATTATTCGAAGAATCACACGAACGATGATGAAGATTAATTGAAAATGCCTTGATGAAAATCGAGGCATTTTTATTTTGAATAGGTTGCCTTTTTTAAAGTTTTGCTCTACTCTTTCGGCAGAGTGCTCTACCGTTTCGGCAGAACCCTCTACTTTTTTGGCTGAGTGCTCTACCGTTTTGGTAGAGAACTCTACCGTTTCAGCAGAGAACTCTACCGTTTCGGCAGAACCCTCTACTTTTTCGGCTGAGTGCTCTACCGTTTTGGTAGCGAACTCTACCGTTTTGGTAGAGCGTTCGGCTTTTTTGTAGGAGACCTAACTTTTGAAATTTTATTGAGTTTTTTCTTGTATTGGGTACTATTTCTGAGAAGTCAGAGATTTTAGGCTAGAGCGAGTGTCAGGCTCATACCTATTTTACTCTTATTAATTTCAAAAATAATGTTATTAATATTTTGGTTTCACGAGCGGGAGGCTTGTGCTAGTGGGGGTTAGTAGCAGAACTATTTATTTTTCTTCGGGATATTCATTTACCCAACCTTCAGTTTTAATTTCATTTTGGAACCAGCCTAATGTTGTAGCAAGATTATTTAAGTATTCAACTCCTTCACCACTTACCACAGTTGGTAAATAAAGACCAAATTTCCATTGCTTCAAATCTTTGCAAGCAGCAAGAAAAACTAATCGACGAGCATTTTTATAATAGGTGTAAAGTTGCTGTGCATAAATTAGTATTTGATCAATTTCTTTTTGAGAACGTTCGATTGGATAATATACAAATAAAAATGCAACTCCATTAAATTCTGTATATCTACGAGCTAAAAAGTCTGATTCATCTTTATGTTTTTCTACTAGCTCAAATAAGTTATTTGCAATCATTCTTCTCTCAAATCTACTCATTGCCATAAACTCTTTTGCTAACATCTCGCCATTTTCAAGATGCAAAACATCGTCTTTAATCATCTTGTCAATAAAATAGCTGTTTTCATTCTCAAGTTTTTTACGAATTACTGCTTTATTTTGAAGATATTCCTCCCATTTGCCTTTAAGTTCAAATGTTGACTTATGAAAATCTTTAAAAAGATTTTCATGAAACTCTCTCGCATTCATTAAGAAATGAGCTAATAAGTCGATTTCGCTACAATTTGACACTGCGTTTTCGGTGGTATTTAGAAGATTTTCTCTAGCCTCTAAGTAATTTACTAAATCTTTTATAGTATCTAATTCTTTGAAAATAATATTTGCAGTTTCTCTGTTAAAAATGTTCACAATTCCTTTTTGGTCATCACTGTCAATAAACTTATAGTCTTCATAATCTTCACCAACACTAACAGTAATGTTGAAGAATCTTTTAATCGACCGAATATTATGGACAACTTCTCCTTGAATTTCATTTTTAAGAGTCAGCGTTTCCAACCTTTTAATTTTGCGTTGTGCACCGAAAAGCTGTTTAGTGGATTTTTCGATTACTTTTTTCTTAAATCGTTCGAAATTTCCACCAAGGTGATAATTCTTTACAGATATAATTATAGCTGTTTCATAGAAAATTATAAGAAAGTCACATATTTCCTTTCCATCACCTTTTATATCTACTGGATTTGGATAGCACCAGTATTTGAGATATGCTTTTTCAGCGAGCTCTTTTACAAATTCTTCTCCTTCTTTTCCTTTATCGTGACTTTGGTTCATTTTTCAAGGTTTTGCTGCTAACTAATAAATATACACAAGTATATACAACTTTTTTATTACTAGAAAACTTTCCCCAACTTATTTCCTTGCCCAACATTTTCACCCCAAAAACACCATCCAAAAAAAACCTAAAAAACCAATTTCACATCTCAATTATAAAAGTTATTTTTGCACATGCAACACAACGTACTTATTTTAGATTTCGGCTCGCAATACACACAACTTATTGCCCGACGCGTTCGCGAATTAAATATATTCTGCGAAATTTTTCCTTACAATCATTTTCCAACCGACTTATCGTCTTATAAAGCGGTAATCTTATCTGGTAGTCCATTTTCGGTTCGTGCCGAAGATGCACCCCATCCCGATTTGTCGCAAATACGTGGTAAAATGCCACTTCTGGCTGTGTGTTATGGAGCTCAATATTTGGCCCATTTCAGCGGTGGCGAAGTCGCTCCG
>NZ_JBIPPD010000225.1:0-5190 GCF_044368625.1 Flavobacterium sp.
TAAAAGAAAATCAAATTTTCAAAAACTACAAGAATAAAAATTCGGCAAAAAACAATAATTTAAAAAGTGAATTTTATTATCTAGATATAACAAATAAAGAAACTTTAGGTAAAATTAATTTAATCAAAAACACAGGATTTAAAACTGAAATGATAAAGTTTTTATATTTAAACATTGATCCAAATATCGAAACCAACTTAAGTAAACAAGCTATTAATGATGCAAATAGAAAAGCAAACAGCATCGCTAAAGAGATTGGAAAAAAAGTGGGTAAAGTGCTCAATATTGAGGACAAATCGGCCAGTTGTTGCTCAGATTTTGGAGAAACCGACCAAGATAGTGTAACAAAAAAATACACATTAAATATTACCTATGAATTGTTAGACTGATGAAAAAAACATATCTATATTTAATTCTATTCTTAACTTTTAATTGGGGATTTTGCCAAGAAGCAACTCTTCGTATCTTAGGCAATAGCAGGTATTCTGAAATAGCAGAAAAGAAAGCGATATTATTGAATTTTGAATTTAATTCAGAAATTTGCAACCCAATAACTCAAGACAAAACAATTGAAGTTCAAGTAGATGAATTTAACCAAAATTTGAAATCTGAAAAAATGGAGTACAAATTAATTCATAAAGAAACACTAAACATCAATCCTGAGAATAGTAAATCTTACGAATTAGTAGTTTCATTAGATTGTAATGAAAATAAAATTCAAAAAATAATAAATTCAAGTGGAATAAAACGTGGAAAAACGTATTATAAATTTTCTGACACCTCTTTTTTAGATGAAGATAAAAAAGCAATTTTAGCTTTTAAAAACACACAAAGCAAAGCAAAAGAGCTAGCAAAAATTTTAAATTATGAAATTTTGGAAGTTGTAAGTATTGATGATGATACGTCTGATGCTAATGATGTTTTTGAACTTTTAGGAATGGATGATTTAGATGATGAAAGAAAAGAAATGATGTATTCTATATTTGAAAAGTTAAATGATCTTGAAGTAAATAGCAACCCAACAAAAGAAGGTGCTTATAATTTATGGGTAACATACAAAATTAGGATATTATAGTTTATTAATTTCTGTCATAATGAATTTTGCAGCATAGTAGGCTTTGTTCTTAATTGTATATGCAAAATTAGCGTTTGAGAGAAAAATGTGGGATTTCTTATTTCCGCCAATTCGCAAAGCATTCATTTTTTGTAAATGAATAACATCATTTAACTCAGAAATAATAAAACTGCGATTACTGAATAAGCATCACTACTACAATATTTATTAAAAGAGCATCCTAAAAAATAAATAATTAAAACCCGAAAGCGAACGTTTTTCTGCTTTTTCTTAAAACATACTCCCACAAATGCCCAATCCGGCAATTAAATAAACGGTTGCTAAAATATACAACACTTTTGCTGCTTTAAGATATTTCTTCCTAATGCTGAGACCAATTATCGTTAAAAAAATAGGTGGTTCAACCATAATAGCAATAAAAAGAATTATAATTCCACCATAACTTCCTCCTTCTAAGGCGATCATATTTTTTCTATTTTAGTTCTTAATTCTTCCAGCTTTTCTCGTTTGTCATCCCGATAAAACAAATTCATCGTTTCAAACGGAATAATTTTATTATCCTTGTTGACAATATGAACACACGATTTTTTAATTGCGCGAACATCAAAATTATAAGCATCAATAAATTGCATAATGATAATTCGGAACAAATTATCGTATCCCAAATCAGGAGCATCAATATTGGGCAAACAACACAAGATGGATTTTAAATTTTCTTCGGCTACTTCTACCGAATTTCCAGTGCTGAACAATTCAATCATTTTTTCCTGAAGCGCTTCATCTTGTTCGTATATAATGGTATTTTTACTGTTGTCGAGCAAGTCGTTTGGATTGATGTACCGCGTCAATGGAAAAACTTCATCGCCTAATTTTAAAGCATAACCCATTACCAAAGCGTCGGGATTGCAAGGCACTGGAAGTAAATCATCAGAATTAAAAATTGAGGTTTGTTCCAAAATTTTTCTTCGCACTTCGGTCAAAGTCATTCTGTCGGTTGCGGGATTAAAATGCTCCAATCTTCCCGCAATTTGTGTCGGCTGAAAAGTAACGCCCCGAATGCATTTCTGTTTTAATGCAAAATCAATTATTTTTCCAATTTCGTGATCGTTTAATCCTTTTTGAAGGGTTACGACCAAGGTAGTTGATACATTTAATTCGTTTAAATTTTCGATAGCTTGTTTGCGAATCTCACTCAAATCGGCACCTCTTAATTCTTGTAAAACGCTGTCTTCGAAGGAATCAAACTGTAGATAAATTTCAAAATCAGGAGCATAACTTTTTAATTTTCGGGCAAACTCCTTGTCTTTTGCAATTTTGATTCCATTGGTATTCAACATCAAATGCCGAATTGGGAGTGATTTTGCATAATCCAAAATCTCGAAAAACTGCGGATGTATGGTTGGTTCGCCTCCGCTTATTTGCACCACATCGGGTTCTTTTTCGTTTAAAACAATGGTATCGAGCATCGTTGTTACTTCTTCCAATGTTCTATGTCGTCCATAAGAAGGCGACGATCCTGCATAACAAGTAGAACAAGTCAAGTTACATCTATCAGTAATTTCGATAACCGTAAGGCAAGAATGCTGTTCGTGATCGGGACACAATCCGCAATCATACGGACAACCATAATGTGTTTTAGTGTTGAACGTATACGGCGTTTCAGAAGGTTTGTTATAGTTTCGAATGTTTTTATAATAAGGAATATCATCAGCAATGAGCACTTTCGAATTGCCGTGTTCTGGACATCTTTTGAGCATATACACATGCTCATCTTCAAAAACAATTTTAGCGTCAATCCGCTTCAAGCATTCCGGACAAAGACTCAATGTAAAATCGTAATAGGTGTATTTTCTAACCGGCATTTTTTACTAGATTTAAAATTGTTTTGCGATAACAACCGAGACAAATTAAGCATAAAATTTGAATCGAACTCAATCCTACAAAAAAGAAACTATTGGGTTTTATAAATTCTATACAAAATCGAAAAGTAAAGTACGCAATCATAAAATACTCAAACAGCAATCCATTTTTTAAATTTGTATGTTTCAATTTCCATAAAAACACAAACAAAATTGCTAAAAACAACAATTCATATAAAGCAATGGGATGCCTTTTGAGTCCATCGCCGAGATTCATTCCTGCGAAAAATGAGGTTGTTTTTCCATACGTAAACTCGTTTGTCCCCGATAGAAAACAGCCAATTCTACCAATAAATATACCGAGAATTATGGGTAAGGTAAATAAATCGCCTGAGGATTGTTTTTCGCCAATCAACTTTTTTGTCAATTCTACACCCAAAAGTCCGCCGAACAATCCGCCCATAATCGTCTTGGTATTGAAGAGATTTAGTAATGAATAAATATCCGTTGGCCAAACCGGATTTTCAAGAAAACCAACAATTCTAGAACCTAAAAATGCTCCAATGGCAGCTCCTAAAATAATAGATAATCGGTTGGTAGATTCAATAAAATCGGTGGTTTTTTTTCGTAAAAAGACATAGTAACGATAGCCGAGAAAAAATGCCAAATACTCCATTATCAGATGCACATTGATTTCGTAATCAAAAAGTATCGGCTCAAATGGAACGGTCATAAAAATGGGCTCTTGTTAAAATATCTGATTAAATAATCGGGTAGTGTAAAGATGCAAAAAAATATTGTTTTTCGCTTTTCTGGTCAATGACTTTCCATTTCACAAGTTCTTAAAATAGATAGAATGTTCTAAAAGGCTCAAAATTTTTTAATAAAATCAAATTTCTTAACCTAAGTCATCTAATTTTACTAAAAAAAGAATTCTATTTGTAGCGTGGTGTTTATTTGTTTTGAATTATTAGTTTTTAAAAAAAAGCGTATGAGGTGTGGGGTGTTGGCAAGAATTGGGATACTAGTATTTGTGCTCTGCAGCGGAGCTAGTTTGAACGCACAAAACGTTTTTAAAAGGTACTTAGACAATCTTATAAATAACCAAAGCGAGATTGAGGAGCCCCAACTTTTAGTTTATCCCACGATTGCCTATGCTCCTGAAACAACTTGGGAAATAGGATTAAGTTCAGTATATGTGTACTATGCAGAGCGGGATACCACAAATAGATTAAGTGAAATCAATAGTTTTGCTTTTATTACGCTAGAAAATCAATACGGTTTGTGGTTTGACCATGCCATTTATACGGCTCAAGATGAGTGGTTTTTGCTTGGAAGATTGCGTTTTCAGAGTTTTCCCTTGTACTATCATGGCATTGGAACGAACACGCCTGAAGATTACACGGCCCGGGTAGATGCCAATCAAATTTTGGTCAAGGAACGCTTCTTGAAAAAGATAAAGAAAAATGTGTTTTTAGGTGTAGAGGTCGATTATCAAAGTTTATCAGCGGTAGATTTTATTGTTAACGAAAGAGCGGTAAATAATTTTGAATTCCCATTGGGCAGTAACGGTTCGTCAAATTTAGGTCTGGGAGTGGGAATAGTTCGCGACGATAGGCACAACGTTTTAAATGTTCGAAAAGGTTTTTTTTCAGAGTTTGCAGTGCTACATTCCAATCCCAGTTGGGGAAGTACCTTTAATTTCACATCCATTAATTCCGATACCAGATTTTACAAACCCATCGGAAAAAACAATGTTTTGGCTGCTCAGTTATTGGGTCAGTTTAATTTTGGGATGTTCCTTTCAATCAACTTGCTCAAATGGGTGGCGAGAGCATGATGCGAGGTTACTATTTTGGTCGATACCGAGACAACCATCAAGTAGCTACTCAAGTCGAAATGCGATTTTTGCCCATTCCGTTAAAATTTACCAACCGTCTTGGAGCAGCCGTTTTTGCAGGAACAGCAACCGTGTTTAAAGATTTGAACAATGTCACAATGCCGAATCTTAAATTCTCAGGTGGTGCAGGTGTCCGATTTTTGTTGTTTCCTAAAAAAGATATTTGGACAAGGGCTGACTATGCTTTTACCAGAGAAGGCGGCGGCTTTTACTTGTTTATTGGGGAGTCTTTTTAAGAAAAAACCCTTTCAAACATCACATTTGAAAGGGTTTAAAAATTAATTTAAGTGATACGATTTACAACTTCTGCCGGTTGTCTTCAGAATTCGTGTCAATCAATTTATTGTAAGGATCAA
>NZ_JBIPPD010000047.1:0-17883 GCF_044368625.1 Flavobacterium sp.
CGCTTTAAAATGCGCAATACAATTGGCTTCACTACTAAATTCGACTCCAAAACTAAAAATATTCATACCCAATAATTTATCTATCAAACAAATATACAAAAATATGAGCAATTACGGATATACATATATTTTTTCATGAAAGACAAATTTAGGCTTTTGACCTTAAACACTTGGAGGAAAACTCCAAGTGTTTTTAATTTATCTGTTGCACTTATAACTTGAACTTACAATTTCTTAAAAATAAAAAAGCCACGATCGAAAAACCGCAGCTGATAAACTAGAACCAACGTAACTATTCTTTTAATAATCAAAATACCAATTGAATAAATCCGATCGAATACCAATAGTGAACCAGTTGGTGGTAGTTGACCTAATTACATCCGTTTGCACTTCGGGTTTAAAGCTTCGGTACATATAATTAGCAAATACTTTTAAATTGGTGGCCGGATTGACGAGATAACCCGCTTGCAAGTCAGCAATCACAATACTTGTTTTATTGCCTTGACCAATGCGAACCCCTTTATTAAAAGGCCGATTTTCATCATAATCTTTGTAAATGTTTCCACCGTAATTTAAACTGTCGGTTGCGGTGTCAAAATCCAGTCCGCGAATTCCGTAAGTCAATTTTGCATCGGCAAAATAACGTCCTTTATTGTATCGGGCAATGGCGATTAATTCGCGTGCATTTCCACCCCATGCATTTCCCATACTCTGGTTGTTGTGTCCATAATTGGTAATCGCTTCGCTGTGTGAATACACGTACGGGCGAACGTTATTGTATTCCACTTGCAGCAGTAAATTAGGAATTTGAAACGCATTGTAGTATTTAAGACCCACTTGATAGCCGTACTTATTTTTCCAACTTTGTTCTTGTGCTTTGATGTCTCCTAACGAAAATTCGTCGAGGATAAATTGTCCATAAAAGTTGATTTGGTTGTTAAACTTGTATTTGGTTGTCAAACCTAAAACGGCATTTCCGCTTCGTGAGGATGATGTAAATTCGACTGTTCTATAAAAAATAATTGGATTTATAAAATTAGCATCAAAACCTCTATCGTTCGAATTAGACCAAACCACCGATTCGAAAAAACCCAAGTTCCAACGTTTTGTAACATTCCAACTCAAATAATGGTTGGCCATAAATTTGGTTGCATAGGTTCGTTCGGAAGTCACTTCGTCCCGCACATCTTTAAGCCACATGTAGGTGTTTGTGTATTTAATTTTCCAAAAAGTGGTATTGATTTTAAAAAACGGGTAAGGACTTGCAGCATCACCAAAAAGCAAGGAACGGTAGCCGTCGCCAATAAAATTTCGTCCGTAACCCAATTGGAGGTTAATCATTTTACTGGGTGAAAATGTAATATTGGCATCAGCCGAAGGAAAGTCGAATGCATCGGTTTTAAATTCTTTGGCAATTCCGATTCCAGGAATAATGGCAGGATTTCCACCAGAAGGCCTGATGGATATGGCATATTGATTATAGTAGTCCGCAAATCGCCCTTGACTTTCAAAAACGGTTGTTGTAAAAACCAGTTTATCGCCCAAACCGGCTTGCACTTGAATGCCGCGGGTATTTTGATAGGTATAACTGATATCACTTGGCGAAGATTTCCCTACCCGAACATCAATCAATGGATTGAGAGTAAACCAGTAATCCTCGCCTTGAAATTGAAAAAAATGCTCGTTCCAGAGTTTTTTACCAAACCATTCATCTGTTTTTTTTACCAATTTTTGATGCACTGTATTAAAATCATAATACCGATTGACTTCATCGTATGCCAAAGGTTTCGAACCCGTGTGATTATTGCTTCCCACTTGATTTACTGCAGCGTCAAACTGAGCATAATAACTGTGTGTGAACGGAATGTTCAAACCCGAAGTATACATAGGATTGTCAAACTTTTTCGAAACAATACTGTCAAATTCGGTCAATATTTTGGTTCGATTGGCTTTTATAGAATCAGCTGTGGAATTGTATGCAGCTATCGTTTTTGCTTGTGGATTTTGTAGGGGAATTGCAATTTTTAAATTGAATTTTGCAAAAGCGGGTTTACCATTTTGCAACGCAGGTTTTACCTTTGGCAAGATTCCAAAAACTCTTTTGCATTCCGCTGCCAATTCGGGGTAAATGGCATCCACGTATTGGACCTTAAAAACACCAATCGTATCAACTTCAAAAAGCACATTTATAGTTCCTTTAAACTGATTTTGTACCACCAAATCGGGAACTTTAAAATTATCATACACAAACTGCTGAATCTTTTGATCAAAACATACTTGAAGAGCGAATTGATTTTGATTTTCACAATTCTCAAATTGGGGTGCAATTTTAAGTTCCTGTCCGTAAAACAAGATACCATTTAAAAAAAACAAAAAAAACAGTAATTTTTTCATAAATCTGCTAATAATGTGAACCCGATTCTTGACCAGAAGCAATGGCTTTTGCCGATGATGTGCCGATTCTTTTTACACCCAATTTTATCATTTCAACGGCTTCGTCATACGTTCGAACACCCCCAGCTGCTTTAACCGAAAGTGGCGAAGCATTCTCAAGCATCATAATAATAGCGGGAATTGTGGCGCCATTTGGCAAATTATTTTCTGTTCGATAAAAACCCGTAGATGATTTCACGAAGACTTGTTGGTACATTTCTTCTGGAAAATTAGTCAGTACAATGTTTTTAATCATCGAACAGATTTGAATGATTTGTTTATCGGTTAACGCGGCCGTTTCGATAATCCATTTTACGATTTTATGGTGCGACAAACCCAAATGTGTTCCTTGTAAAATTTCTGCTTTTACGGTTTCTAAATCGCCGTCTATAAAAGCCCGGTAATTGCATACAAAATCCAAATCGTCCGCTCCATCATCAACGGCTTTTTGGGCTTCCGTCAATTTATCGGCCAAAGAACTGGTTCCTTCTGGAAAACCAATCACAGTTCCGATCGTCAGTTTAGAGCGTGCTTGAACAATCATTTCTTTGGCAAGAGCTACATGATCCGGACGAATCATAACTAATTTAAAGCGATTCGTTATAGCTTCATCAATAAATGCGGTAACAATTTTCTTATTTTCCTCAAAATCCAAACCGGCTTGTTCGGCGGTTTTTAAATAAGTCGAATCTAAATAGTTGTTGATATCCATACTATAAAAGTAACAAAACAAACTGAAGTTTTGGTCGTAACGGGTTAGTTAAATTGTGAAGATTTACTTTTTATTTTACTGCAAATAAAAATTACGACAACGGCTATAAAAGCGCCAAAAGTGTTGGCAACAACGTCTTCAATATCGGAGCTTCTGGTCTCTGTAAACCATCCTTGAAACAATTCGATTACTACTCCAAAAAAAAATGAAAACAAGAAAGCTTTTAATAAAGCATACTTGTTTTCATTTCTATAGGTAGTTTTCCAAAACAGAAACCACGTGATGGTGATTCCGAAATGAAAAGTGAGGTGCCCAATTTTATCAAATTTAAAGACACTCACCGAGGGTAAACTTTCTGAACTTGCCAAACATAAATAGGCTACTAATCCTGTCCAAAAAACAGTTAGCACTTGAATAGTTCGTTTATGCTCCAATAAGTTCTTTGTAAGCTTCACTCGAAAGTAGGTCGTTAAAATCATTTACATTCGAAACTTTTATTTTAATCATCCAGCCAGAACCATAAGGATCTGAATTTACTTTTTCTGGATCGCTTTCTAGAGAGTCATTGAATTCGATGATTTCACCAGCTATTGGTAAAAATAAATCAGAAACTGTTTTTACTGCTTCTACTGTCCCGAAAACCTCATCTTTTTCTAAAGTTTGATCCAGTGTTTCTACTTCTACGTAAACGATGTCACCCAATTCGCTTTGTGCAAAATCTGTGATTCCTACCGTGGCGATATCGCCGTCGATGCTTACCCATTCGTGGTCTTTTGTGTATTTTAATTCCGCTGGAATATTCATAATGTTGTTGTTTTAGTTTATGATAGCAAATGTATCATATACAATGATATTATTAAAATCTTTTGTGTTGTATTTCGAATTAATTTCCAAAATTATAACGCATCGTAAATCCAGTTCGTATGGTTGTAATTGGGAAGGCTGTAGAAATAACGGCTTTCGAGAATGAATGGTCGTAAAAGAAAATCGCTGTCAAATTTTTACTAAACGAATAATCGGCGGTTAATCGAAGTGACCATTGATTTTGACCCCCTGCCAATTGGTTATTGTCGTAATCCAAATACCGCACGATGGTTTGGCTTTGACGCAAGGTAAAATCAGCTTTGATATTAATGTCGCTCTTTATCACACCCATTGGATTATCGGCTAAAGCGGAATTAAAAATTACATCTTTAATTCGATATCCCACTCCTAAAACGTAATCCAATCCTTTGACTTCTGTCAATAAGTTGTTATCAAAACTCATTGACAAGGCGCGGTCTTTTTTCATTTCCGCCACGAATTTAAACGAATTTTTCATCTCCATCTCAAACTTGACCAACGGATTGAACTGCTCTACTAAGTTGACGTTAGAAATCAATAATCTATTAGGCAAATTACCCGACTGATCTGGAACCGTTGGGGCAAGATCATAGTCTAAATTTGATCGGAACGCGTTGACCGTATAAGAAGCTTTGTAGGCGTGTCGAATGGAGAACCTTCGAAAATTATCTTTAAAAAACTGGTAGCGCATCAACCCGGTGTATTGAATAGTCCAGTTTGGAATTGGTATATTTCGAAACGCACCTAACGAAACCCCTCCAGCATCGCCACTCGTGTAAGCCGCTAAAAACGAAGGCAATAATACTGCTTGACTGTTTTTTCCAAAACCGATTGGGTAACCTTCTGAATCCCGTAAAAATGTGTTGTTTCCATAAAAATTCTGTGCCAAACGATCGGCAACAATCAATCGATTGCTTCTAAAAGCATCAAATGCAGCAGATCCCATCTCGTCACTTCTACCAAAGGCAGTACCAATCATTAACGTCGATATCGAAAAATTTCCTGAATTATAGGGTGCTCGTGATTGGTATTCGCCATTCAAAACATCAAATTGCTCTGAAAAATTATCAATATAACTTCTATTGGCTACCAAATCAATTTTGAAATCCGGAAACAAATCCACGTTGGCCGTCATGTCCAAATTACGGGTTACCACTTCGGTATAATTTTGATTGAAATTAGGATAATTGGTCAAATAACCGCTTCGTGCCATATCGTATCGGATGTCTTCTTGGTTACCAAAAACAAATCCTAAACCGGGTCTTGTAGTTCCGAAAACGCCAATTCCAGGAGTATATCCAGGCAAAACTGTTCCGCCTGTTTCGGCATAGTTTATTTGAATGTTCTTGATGCTGGTGAGTACTCCAATTAACCCATTCATGAAAACATTTCCTTCGGTTGCGGTTTTATTTCGTCGGTTATCAATTCGTTCGCCTGGTTTTGGTGGCCCTTGCGTTCCGGGTCGTGTGGCGGGTTTTGCTGTTTTTTTAACAAGACCAATATATTTGTAAAACAAATCCATATTTAAAGCCGTGTTCAATCGATGAGCACCATTATTCTGAATGGTATTTCCAAGATTGAAAACCTCGAACGTACCATCTGGATTTTCAACTTCAAATTCCGATTCGGCAATCGAAGCCCGTTGCCAATTGAAATCGCCCGTGTATGTGTATGTTGATTTTAGAAAACTCAAAAACGGCAGTTTACTCAAAGGCAATTCATAATTTACTGTAATTTGCTGGTTGTGTGTATTGGCTTGACCAAAATTCCAGTAATCTTGCCAAACGGTAAACGAGTCAATCGTAAATCCATCATCGTCCAGATAGTTCCGAACAATATTACTCGTTGCTGCAGTATAATTTATTTTCAACGTTTTAGTCAAATCATAATTAAACCCGTATTGGTAATTCAGCAAATAATTTCTTCGGTACAAAGCATCAAGCGGAATTCCTTCAACTTCCACTTGTCGAAATTGTTGGCGGTTGTATTGACGCAAAATATTGGTACTGAAATTAATGTTAGACGGTAAATAATTAAAATTAAAGTCGCTCAACAATTTCCAGTACGAACTCTTTTTCATGAATTTCGTTTTCTTAAAGGGCTCGATTGCTTTTGGTTGAAATGTAAACGTATAATCTACACCCGAACGCACTTGCTGATCCACATAGTCTTCGATTTCGTAATCGTGCCGTTGAATTTCGTTAAATGAATAATTGAACGTAAAGTTTTCAATATCGTAAACCTGTGGCTTTTGTTCGGCTCCTCGGTCTTTTCGGACGCCAATAAAGTTGATACTTTGTGTTTTGGTATAATCAATTGCACGATTTCTGATGTTGTCCTTTTCGGCCTGATTCTCCGTTACTTCAATCAATTGTTGCAATCGGATGTCTTGATTAAATGGATCGTATTCGGGTGTTATAATTTCTTCACCCGTAGAAAAATTAAATGGTACATTGATTCCCCATTTACTTGGCAACAATTTACCCAAATTCAAATTAGTCACAATGTTATATTGCTGCACATCTTCTCGACTTCTTTCGTTGGGTCCGTCTTCCAAAGCACCAAAACCAATCGTACTCATTCTTCCGGTAGCTGAAATGGTAGCCAAATCAGCAAAGTTGGTATCCAGACTCAGAATCGCTGCCATACCGCCTTTATTGTCCATTCCTCCGAGTCGAAGTTCGTTAAACCAAACCTCTCCTTTTATTTTTCGCGCTGGCAAATCTAAGGGTACTTTACCTGTATTATTTCGGAGTCCCACCATTAACGTTCGAACCTGACCAAAATTTGGATTTCCCTTAATACTGATTTTTATACGACTGTTGGAAGCATCAATGTTAGGGTCAATTTCGTAGTCAAATTTCGAAAACACACCTTGATCTGTAAGTTCACTAGGTTGAGCACTCATTGCTAAAATTTTCATTTTGGTCAATAAATCCAGAGGCAAATCGAGGTTGTTTTCTGCGGGCCAAATTTTCTCGGGAGTATTGGCATCATTTTGCGGAGTGACTTTCAACGGTAATTCTACTTCGTAATAATTTTGTGTATAATCATTTCCAAAACGCAGGAATGCCGCCATCTCTCCGTCTTTCAATATCTCGGCTGGGTTTTCAAGTTCATTAACAAATGATTCTGCGTGCAAAAACATTTTTAATTTTTTAAACTGACGCATGTCGATGCTGATGTTTTTGAAAATCGCTCGAGACTCGTTTTGTGCTAAACCTTCGGCTCCTGAAACACGAAGCGACAACGATTGCTCATTTTGATTGATGACCGTATTGTTATTGAACAATTGTTCCCGCACCACGCCTGGAGGGGTTTGATACTGTATTGGCAGTCTATCGGCATTTTCTTGAATGTTTACCGACAATACATCTAAGGTAGTTGGATCTGGAGAAGGCAGCGGGTTTCCTGTTTCAGGTGAATTGGTGTAACGCCGCCATTCACCCCGCACCAAATCTAGGGTACCGAAACGCAAAGTAATTTCGCTTGAAAATCCGGTCATGAACATTCTCATAAAACGAATCGATTTAAAATCTTCCAAAGGTCCAATAGTGTTTAAATCGTTCACATCTTGAATTGGAATTTTAAATTGAACCCATTTTGCAGGAACAGTCGAGCCTGCACCTCCCGGAATCAATCCCTCTGTATTTCGAATATCGGTAATATAATTTTGACCTACCGTTGATAAGGCAGTTGGCGAAATATCGATACTGTATTGATAATACGCATCAATGGTATTCATGGTATTGTCGCGGTTCAAATCTTCTGCGTCAGGCAATGTGGTATTTCCACGAGTATTATTGGTTACTTCAACTGGGGAATTTCGTTCTAAACCGTTATAATTTTTATACCGTTCCAATAAATTACCTGTCGCATCTAGATAAAACTCATAATTATCAGCAGCGGGATCGGGCAAACCAGCGAAGCTTTCGGCACCAGGCAAAAGCGCTTCGGCAGCATCGCCAATTCCGTCTAATCCAACATCTTGAGCCGCTCGATTTTCGTTACTGGTGTCAAATGCATAAATCAACGATTGCGAAGAGGGAATTCGACCCCAAACCGATGGGGAAGTATTTTGTAACGAATTTGCTTCAGGTAGTCCGTTTTCGTATTGCTTTTTTCCGTCTTTCAAAATGTCTTCAGAAATTTCTCCCAAATTGAAAAACAACTTTCCGCCATTTGTAGGCACTACTTCATTATTCTCGTACGGATTGAGCATCCAAAACTGAATGTACTCGACATTTCCTTGTTCAAAATTGGTGGAACTAATGGACCGCATGATGCCACCAAAATTTTCTTCTGGATTGGGAAGTGTATTTCCGTTTGCTGACGGATTATAATTGTACGGCCCACGTTCAGTTGGATAGTACGATAAATCCAACGTGTTGATAACTGTTGGCTGGCCATCGGGAACATCAGTAACTGGAAACAACTCACGGAGGTAAATTCGTCTTGTCTTGTTGAAAGACATATCGGCATCGGTAATTGCCTCTGGACGTTGATTGGTATAAAATATCGGATCGACGGTGTACCAAGCAAGTTTTGCTCTTTTGTAACCGTATTTTAGTGGTTCGGCACCACCTACAACTCCCAAATAATCCCCAAAAAAGTCCGGATTTGAATTTCCTTTTCTAGAAGGGACCGACGACAAACTCCACGCGGTAGCCGATCGCATATCGATGGAAGTTTGCGAACCTTCAAAATCATCTACATAAATAGTGGCTTCTCCTTCAAACCGATCTGCTTTTGGAGCGTCGGGTTTCAAGAAAGCCACCTCTCCTCTAACGGATAAATTAGAAGGAACATCGGTGTCCAGATTGGGTAATTTATTTACCATTCGGGTTAGAAACGGTAATTCGGTAGCATAATTGGTATTTAATCCAAAAATGGTATTGTTAACGGATTCTTGTCCAAAACTGGATTTTTGAGTAAAAGGCTGTTCCGACATTCTAAGGAGCGTTCCGCCTAAAACAAATTTATCTGAAAATTTGTGCTCGACATTAACCCCAAAGAAACGGCGTGTTTGCTGTCCAAAAACAGAATTATTTTCCAATGAAATTTCAATTGGTGTATTGGAAGCTTGTAAGGCAGGATCTAAAATTTGAACCGTACCCCGTTCATAATTTACAACGTAATCAATACCTTCTGCTAAAATCCGACCTCCAGCACTAACCGTTACAGAACCTCGAGGGACATTAAATGCTCCAAGCGAATATCCGTCGCCCCCCGTTGATTTAAACCTACCTTTAAGTTGAAATTTATTTTTTTCACTGTCTTGCAAAGCGATGGCTTGCGAATTGCTATACAAAGTGCGGAAAACGTATTTTGCTTGGTTGGCATTGTAGGTTGCAGGATCATTATAATCGCCGATACCCGACTCTGGATTTTGAAGTTTTTTAAATAAATGCGATCCAAAAGGTTCAACCGTTGTAAAAATAATCCGACCGTTTTGTGTATCTACGGTTAAACCCGGAATGAAATCGAAAAAACCATCTCCTTGTCGGCCGTTTTCAGGGTCATTGGTGAAATTCAAAGCATCTAAATTAAATACTTTCAAAAGTGGCGTTTCGCTCACATCTGCAGGAAGGGGTGCCGCTGGCTGACCCAAACTCGGAGCGGCTTGTGTAATATAGTTTAAAGGTGAAGGATCGCTGTACAAAATATTAAAACGAAAATCTTCTTGTTCCAATTGACCTCCAGGAGAAATTTGATAGATATTTTTCATCATCAAATTCCAGATTGGGCGAGTCACATTCGTAGTTGGATTTTGAACTGTAGTCAAACTGCTTTTAAGCATTTTCAAAATCAAACTGTTTGTTTCAATTACTTGGTTTTCAGGTTGATCTCCTGTAACTGTTGTAGATTCTGGACCTCCGTTGGCAAATTCACCTACTTGATACACTTCACTACCAATAGTATATTGAAAAGCTACCGCTAAAACTTCGTCGTTAGCCAGTCGTTGTTGTAACGAAATATATCCCAATTGCGGATGAAAAGTATATTCGTTAGGTGCTAATTTTCGGGCGTTTTCTAACTTGGCAAAATCCTGACCTTCAAAAACTTCGGCTGATCCTACGTCAAACGATGATTTGCCTGTAGTTTCGATTTGTCTAATGCTGGAATTCAAAAAACCACCGTTGCCAATAAGAGCGGGGTTGAATTTATTATTTCGGTTGTCCACTGGCGAATTTGTAGGATTCAAGAAAAAACCTTGTGGAATTATAGGGCCCAGATTGACAATTTGATTGTCGTTAAAACCAGTAAGTTGAGCTTCACCCAAATCTTGCAAAGCAACAATGTTTCGTAAATTATTATCCGTGGTGCTGACTCTGTTTTGACGGTTGGTGACCCATACTTCCATTCGAGTAATTTGGACACGGCTGTCAATTACGGGATATTTGCTTAAGGAGCGATCGTATAAATTTCGGAAGTATTGGGCCAAGAAAAAGTGTCTGTCGGCATCGTAATCTTGTGCAAACAAATCAAATTCCTGAACGGTTCCGCCGCCTTGTGCAGTAACCGATCTCGTTTGTGATTTTTGTTCCGAAAAAATAGCAGTTACGGTTGTTTTTCCAAATTGCAATTGTGTTTTGACACCAAACAAACTTTGAGCGCCACGAATCAAGGAACTGTTGAGGGGTAGACTTACGTTTCCGACTTCAATTTTTTGTAAAATATCGTCTTCAGTTGGTGCATATTCCAACTTGATTAAATTTTGAAATGCGAAAGTCGATTCTGTATCGTAATTTACATTGACATTCAACCTCGTTCCCACTTTACCCAATAAACTTACGCTAATTCGTTGATCAAAATCAAAGGTTGTTATAGCGCGATTTCGGGGAGAAAAAGAGGGGTTATCTTGTTTGGTATAACGAAGACCAAGATCCATTTCTGCCGAACCGGTGGGTTTTACATCGATGGTATTACTACCAAAAATGGTTTCAAAAAAACTATTATTTACATAAAAACGAGGTAATAAATCTTTTTTAGCTTCTTCCGAACCCAATTTTTTTCCATCAATTGCATTGGCTTTTTCTTGAAAATATTTCCGCATGGATTCTTTCAAGACCAAAGCTTCGAATTCTTTTGGAGTGAGTATGGCAGGATAGGTGATGTTGAATTCACCTACTTTAGAATTATAAATATACCGATCCGTAATCGGGTCGTAGGTGTAAGCCGAAACAACCGAAGGTGGATTTTGGATCTCAATTTTTCCAGTATTATATCCTTTAATCGTATCCGTAACAGGCTCTTGTTCTTCCGGATCTACTTGAGCATGAAGGTCGAAGGCGAAAAAGAAAACCAACAGCAACCCGCCCATTTTAAGCAGTGACCCGCTACTTTTTATAAAAAATGTTTTCAAAAACTATAAATTTTTTAAAGCTTGTTTGATAATAAATTCAACTGTGCCATCGGGATTTTCTCTTGCAATTTTCTCCACCACTTTTTCTGCCGTTTTCCGAATAAAGCCAAGAACTTCTAGTGCAGATAACGCTTCATCCTTATTTGTATTGTTTTGCACTAATGAAACTTCCTCTAAATCGTATAACTTTAACACCTTATCTTTCAATTCGATGATTACACGTTGTGCCGTTTTGGTTCCAATTCCTTTTATTGACTGAATCGTGGCGAAATCTCCTACCGCAATGGCTTGAATAATTTGTTTTGGTTCTAGTGAAGACAACATCGTTCGGGCAATACTCGCTCCAATTCCAGAAACGGTTAGCATCATTTTGAATATCTCTCTTTCTGTTTTTTCTACAAACCCAAATAAAGTATGTGCGTCTTCCTTAATTTGAACATAGGTATAGAGTTTGATAAAATCAGTTTTAGGCAGTAAAGAATAGGTATGTAAGGAGATATTGATGTGATAACCCACGCCACTGCAATCAACAACTACTTCGGTTGGTGTTTTCTCCACTAATTTTCCCTGAATATGTGCAATCATAATTGTTAAGTTATTGCCAAATGTAACAAAAATCTTGAACTAAAGAACTTGAAATTTAAACAATTAAAAATTAGCTTAAACTCCGAATCGCATTTTTGCGTTTTCCTTTCTCTTGAGCGTCTACCACGGCAACGGCAGCCATATTTACCATTTCCTCTACACTCGCTCCGAGTTGAAAAATATGTACAGGCTTGTCCATTCCTAAAATAATTGGACCGATGGAGTCCGTGTTGTACAATTCTTTAAGTAATTTGTACGTAATATTTGCCGATTCGAGATTGGGAAATATCAACGTATTTACCTTTTTGCCAGCTAACTTCGAAAACGGAAATTTCTTGAGATGCATTTCGGGATTCAATGCAAAATCCGCTTGGATTTCTCCATCTACTATTAAATCGGGATAATATTTATGCAAGTAAGTCACCGCTTCTCGAATTTTATGCACGTTTGGGCTGTCAGATGACCCAAAATTGGAGTAGGAAACCATTGCCATAACGGGTTCCATTCCGAACATTTTGACGGTTTTTGCCGTCATTAAAGCAATTTTTGCCAAATCATCTGCTGATGGATTGGGGTTAATGGCGGTATCGGACAGGAACATCGGACCTCTGTTGGTCATCATGACGTTTGCCGTAGCAAATAATGAAATACCCGGTGCTTTATCAATCAACTGCATCATCGGCTTAATTACCGATGGATAACTTCTCGAATATCCCGTAACTAAACCGTCTGCATCTCCGCGATTGACCATCATTGCGGCAAAATAATTTCGTTCCCTCATCCATTTTTGAGCATCCAATAACGAAATTCCTCTTCGGCGTCTGGTTTTCCAAAAAATATCGGCATATTGCAACCGTCGTGCATCTTCTTCAGGTTTTTTTGGATCAAAAATGGGCACATCGGCATCAAAACCAAGTTCTTCTTTTAATTCTAAGATCACTTCTCGATCGCCTAGCAAAATCGGATGACCAATACCCTCTTCCATTACAATTTGAGCCGCTTTCAAAACGTCCAAATGATCGGCTTCGGCAAAAACGATTCGCTTGGGGTCGCTTTTAGCGCGATTGGTAAGTAACCGAACCATTTTATTATCCGAGCCCAAACGCTCGAGCAATTCGTGTTCGTATTTGTCCCAATCGAGAATTGGATGTGTGGCCACGCCTGATTCCATAGCTGCCTTGGCAACCGCTGGAGCCACTACTGTAATTAATCGAGGATCAAATGGTTTGGGGATAATATACTCGCGACCAAAATTTAATTTTTTTTCACCGTAGGCAATATTTACTTGTTCCGGCACCGATTCCTTGGCCAAAGAAGCCAAGGCACGAACCGCTGCCATTTTCATTTCTTCGTTAATTTTTGTTGCCCGAACGTCTAAAGCTCCTCTAAAAATATAAGGAAAACCCAGTACGTTATTAACTTGATTTGGATGATCCGAGCGGCCAGTAGCCATAATAATGTCTTTTCTGGTGGCAATAGCCAAGTCGTAATCAATTTCTGGAACTGGATTTGCCATTGCAAAAACAATGGGATCATTAGCCATCTCCATCAACATAGCAGGCGTTAGAATATTTCCAGCCGAAAGTCCTAAAAAAACATCGGCTCCTTTTAATGCTTCGTGCAAGTTTTCGTAATTGATTTCGGAGGCGTAACGTTGTTGCAATTCTGACAAGTCCGTTCGGATTTTATTTAGTAATCCGTCTTTGTCAAACATTACAATATTTTCAACTCGAACACCTAAAAGAACGTACAAATTGGCGCAAGCTAAAGCAGCAGAACCTGCTCCTGAAATGACAACTTTTACTTCTTCAAGGGTTTTTCCGGCAAGTTCAAGTGCATTAAGCAATGCGGCCGATGAGATAATTGCCGTTCCGTGTTGGTCGTCGTGCATTACAGGAATATTCAATTCCTCTTTCAATCGACGTTCAATTTCGAAAGATTCGGGTGCTTTAATGTCTTCGAGATTGATTCCTCCAAAAGTGGGTGAGATGTTTTTTACGGTTTCTACAAAAGCATCAATGTCTTTACAATCAATTTCGATGTCAAATACATCAATATCGGCAAAAATTTTGAACAACAAGGCTTTTCCTTCCATCACGGGTTTTGATGCTTCTGGACCAATATCGCCCAATCCTAAAACAGCAGTTCCGTTGGTAATTACGGCAACTAAATTTCCTTTGGCAGTGTATTTGTAAACATTGTTTACATCTTTGGCAATTTCTAAACAAGGCTCGGCAACGCCTGGCGAGTATGCCAAGGATAAATCCCTTTGGGTTGCGTATTTTTTAGTTGGGATAACCTGAATTTTTCCAGGTGTAGGTTTGGCGTGGTACAATAAGGCCTCTCTTCTTTTGGTATTTCGTTCCATGAATTTGTAAATATATATGTATCAGATTTCAGCTGTATCGTGAAAACGACTTTGCCTTTTTATCAGACCTACAAAGGTAAAAGACTGGTTGTAAATAAGAAATTTTTAACCTATTAGTTTTGTTAAGATTTTAGGAAAAGATATTTTTATGTAAAGCGTTTGGGACAAAGAAGTTAAAATCATATTGCCGAAAGCTTAATTCTTATAATGTATACCGCTTATACTATTGACCTATTTGCGCAAACAAAAAATTCTACTTATACTATATTTCAGATTTTTAATAAAAAATCTCTTTTTTCAAATTGTAAAACGGTCTATAATTATGATCCTTGAGAGGAAAAAATAAAAAAAACCGCCTCAGTTTTGTGAGACGGTTTCCTTTACTAAACAAACTTAAATTAAAAAATTAAAAACCTAATCCGAGCGCCATTGCCGTTGCATTTATATTAAAATCAGCAGTCTTTGTTGCAGCTCCAGTTGTAAGATTAAAACTATAAACAGCTGTTGTATTATTGACTTTTAATAATCCAAAAGCCCTATTACTATTTCCGCCAATATCAAATCCATTTTCAGCATCAAAATTTATCCCAAGTGCTCCAACAGGAACTAAAGTACCGTCATTTGGTGGAATTTGTTTGTACATCATATTCGTTTGTGAATCCAGGACATACAAAGTTGTTGCTGTGGACATTGCAAAATTATTGTCATAAGCCGCTGCGTTTACATTTGGCGAACCTGGATTTAAAGACCCATCAGTAAAAACCACTGTTCCCAAATCAGGATGCAATCTTAAATTTTGTCCGGTATTGCTTACTAATCGGATGCGATCTACCGTTGGATTAAAATCAAAACCAAAGTAAATCCCTGATAATGAGATAATTAATCCAGAGCCAATTGGTGTAACCTGACCGTTAGCGGTATTGACTGTTAATAATCTACTCTGATTTGATATGGCATACAGCGCTCCATTTGCTGGTCGGAAATCTAGACCTACGATTGTTTCTCCATTCATCAAACCCATCAAATCTACTGGATTCATCGTAGGACTCATTGGATTAAAACGGTACAATTTATTATCAGCAGAGGTTGCAAAAGCCACCGGGTTTGTTTTGATGGCTAGACTTTTTACCATCATTCCAAAAGTTCCCACCCATAGAGCTTTACCGCTATCTAAATTAATGGTATATAATCTTGAATCGGTATCGTTTTTAACTACGGCAAGAGCAACACTGTTGTCGGCCATAATGTCAAATCCTCCCATTCCCATAAAATCGACGGTCAAATCGCCCACTTCTTGAAGTCCGCCGTCATTTGGTGGCGTTTGAACATACAATTTATCTGTTGCAAAATCAATATCATATAACATTGTAGTGGTTGCTCCAGCCATACTGTTGGTATATGCTACAGCTCCAAATTTAGGGTTAGAACCACCATTGATGGTTCCGTCAGTAGCTAAAACAGTTCCTAATTCTGGGTGTAAACGTAAATTTTGTCCTGAATCAGTTACAAGACGAATTCGGTCCACTGTTGGGTTAAAGTCTATGGAAGCATTTTGGGATGTAATCATGGGGTCAAAAGAGGCTGAACCAAGAGCTGTAGCCAAACCGGATTGTTCGTTAATAATATACAATCTGCTTGTTGAACCCAGGGCATACAATTGTCCGGTAGCTGGACGGTAATCAATACTTAAAATAGTTTCAGAAGCTTGTAAACCTGTAATGGTAAGTGTTGAAATTGGCGAACTTAAATTTTGTGCATTGTAATACACAACTTTATTATCGATTGTTAATGCTGTAAAATTAGCATTTGGTGCTGTTCCAGGTTGTTCTACAATCGGCCCTGATACTTTGTCGTCGTCACTGCATGATAAAACTGATAGCGACAATGTCGTTAATAAAAAGAACGACAAATTCTTGATGTTCAAAAATGATTTTCTCATAATTTTAATTTTTATTGATTTATTACATTTACGAGAAACTCCTTTTTTTGGTTTTTAAATTTGTTCGAAAAAGAGTGTTTTAAGGTTTTATTGGTTTATTATAAAATAAATAAAACAGAAATCGATTTAAAACGATCTTGTCAGGGTACCTTTTTTTTAAATAAGAGATTCAAATCAAAAGTAAATTCCCATAAAATATGCATACACGATTATGCACTAACTTCAGAAAACAAAAACACTACAAGTTGTTGCATTTTCTTATAGAATAAATTAAAAAATGTGCGAATGGGCATTTTATAGTATGAACCGACTACACTTTTCTTGTGAAATAAATTTTAATCAAATCAATTTACAATTCTAAATGAACAACTCTATCCAACAAATTTCTGTTTTTATGATTACAGATCTTTACCATAAGAATATTTTTAAAAAACTTAAAAAATTGAACTTCATAAGGTGATGATAAGATATACAACTTGTTGCACTAAGCCTATTAAATTTTGCTTTTCTCGCAATTTGTTATGCAAATACAGCGCCTTTTTATGGCCTGCTATTAGTTCTATTAAATCAATTTTTTTAGTAAAAAGGTTCTTATTGAAGCACTTTCCTTATAATATCATTATAAAAATCAGTGATTGATTCTTTAGCAGACAAGTTCGTTATAGTTTTAAAATGATCTTTTAAAAAATTTTGATGCAAATTACCATCTATAATGGAAGAAGCTAATGTTTTTGCATAGGGATAATTGGGATTGACTTCTTCAATCATTGCAATGACCCTGTGTGTTATTCGGAGGTAAACAAGAAAATATCCCTCTTGATTTTCATGATCGACTTCCTTAGTAAAAAGGGTTTTATTGAACTCTGAGACAATAATTCTACTTAAAATAGATTCGTCGATGTGAGGTGTTTTTGGGTCATCTTTGATAACTTGAGTAATTACATTGATGGCTTTTTCTAATTTTTCCAAAGGATCGACAACATTAGTCGTTGCAATTACTAGATTGTATTCTGTCCATGACCAATACCATGTAGATAAGTAAATCAATAATTTGTGTTTACTCTCAAAATAGCGATAAATTGAACTTTCACTGGAGTTGATAATGGCCCCTAACTTTTTAAAAGTAAAGGCTTCAAAACCAATTTCATCAATTAATATAATCCCGTTTTTGATAATATTTTTTCCTAATTCCGATGTTTCAGGATCCTTAAGATAGAGTTTATCGCTTATGATTATTTTGAAATTAGTAAGTAAACTTGACATAATCGCACATTTAAATGCAAATATAAAAGTAATACTTTCAGAAAGAATCATTGAATTCAAAAAATATTAATTAAAAAAGTCTATCTACAAATTTGCAGATAGACTTTTAGCAACAATTCATCAACCCACCCAAATAATATCTTTCAATTTAAACCATTTCGCCTTTTGTTAAGGCATAGATACCCAATAATTTTATTCGCTTCTTTTTCTTCCATCTCTTTTAAAATTGGATATTTTTTCTTTGATTAAGAAGCAGGTGCAAAAGGCAATGCTGACTTGTGCACGATAATTCTTAGTTTACCATCTTTCCCTTTTCTAAAAACCCAGGTTTTATCTACTTTTACTTCTTTGCCATTTTTATCGGTTACCCAAAC
>NZ_JBIPPD010000226.1:0-5044 GCF_044368625.1 Flavobacterium sp.
AAAGTTTTGCGGCTTTGCGAAGAAGCGGATTTCGGAGCACTAAACTGTCAACATACCACAAAATTTGATGCGAGGTAGAATGTTCAATTAACCACTGAAACCGCTTTTTTGCAAAACCGCTGTTAGCACTTCGCCCTTCTTTTCTGTCGTGGTTGTTCGTTGTCATTTAGTGTCTCTCTTGGTGCGTTGGCTTGGTGGCTCTTTTGTAAAACTTGGCTTTAGCTTGGGCTTGTGCGGTTTTGCAAATGTGCCACCAAAAGGGTTGGAATATTTTATGTTAATCTTATCTCATACTTTTCTTCAAAAAAAACATCTAAAATATTCTTATTATTTTCATTTAATACAAAATCCATCTCTGAGTCTGAAAGTTGGCAAACTCCAAAATTTTTGATGTAGTTTCCATTCAATGAGTAGTATTCAGAAGAATACGGTTTACTAGTTGTCTTTATATAATACCAAAAAAGTCTTGATTCCATTATTTTCTTAATGAATAACATTTCATCTTCTGTGTGTCCTATTACTGCTTGTCCATTATAGAATAATAAATTGTCTTCCGAGTTAATAATATAACTAGGCACTCTGTCAGACATTTTTGGAAAGAAAAGTTTGTTTTTCACCTTTTCAAGAGACTGACTGCGACCAAATGCAAACCAATTTTCATATTCACCTTTTCCTTTGTCCCTGTTATCAAGTATTCTCCTTTTATTAAGTAGATAATTGTATGCCTTTGGATAATTCTCTTTTATAAAGTTTTCATTTAGCAAACTAGGTTTATCTGCATTGTCATATGGGAAAATAACTTTTTCTTTCAAGTTACTAATTGAAACTGCTCTACTTAGCTTGTTTGTATTTACAATGTCTTTACAAATTCCTTTTTCTATTTGGTAAAGACTTCCGTTTTGTAAATAGAAGTAGTCTTTATCTTCTTTAACTGGGTTGAAAATATAGATGTCATTTTTAAGTGTAGCAATACCGTGTCTTGTTTTATACAAATCCCCAAATGCTATACCTGTTGCTTCAATTTTCGAAATCGTTTCGAAATCATTTAGATTCCAACCTGTTTTGGAATTGAGTTTAATATAAGGAATAGAATTATAATCGCTTTGTTTTGTGGGTAAACTAAGACTTGATGATTTACAATATTTTATTGTAGTATTATGGCTTTTCTCAATCAAACATATACAGGTATATGTGTTTTTTGATTTAAATACTTGTTCAGTTCCGAAGTCAATAATTTTAATATTTAAAGAGTGCTGCTTGAAATATTCTCTTAAATTTCTACCATTTAAACTTTTGAAAAAGCTATTCATTGTAATAAATCCAAGTATTCCTGCATCTTTTAAATTCTGAATACCTAATTGGAAAAATGGTATATATAAATCAGAGTTTCCTGATTTACATACTTCAAATTTTTGAAGTTTTAGTAATGTTTCTTCAGGCAAATTCCTTGCACATACATACGGAGGATTTCCAAGAATAACATCAAATCCTGTAAATTTTTTAAGGTTCTTACTCCAATTAAAAATCAAAGCATCATCTACAAATAAGTTAAATTTAAATGACCGTTCATCTTCTCCGTCACTTAAAGCTAAAAGCGATAACAATATTTTAGTTCTATTTATAGAATGTTGTTTTTGAAGATTTCTCTATAAGATAATCTTGTTGATTTTTTAAGTTTTTTTGAAGCAGTTAAAAGGAAACCACCACAACCACAACTAATATCTGCAATTTTCAAATTTTCTAAATCCTCTTTTTTTGAAGAAAAAGAGTTATCTGTAATATATTTTCGAATGTAATTAGGTGTGTAAATTGCCCCATTAATAATCCTATCCGAAGGGGATATAACGAACTCAAATAGTTCAATTAAAGCTTCTAAATCAAATTTTTGAATTTCATTTTTTAAAATTAAGATGAATTCCTCCAAGCATTTATATTCAATTATGTTTTCTTTTTCAATTACATATGACTTGATAAATATATTATTTCTAACCTTAATTCTATTAATTGCCAAATATGTTGAAATGATAAGCCTGTCCACCTCTATGGGTAGTGTGGAATATGATTTAAGATATTTGAATATTTGTGTTTTCAATTTTATTGAGAAGCTTTTAAGTATTTTAGATAGACTGTAAATTCCTCAGCCAATTCGCTATGAATTATTCTTAAATCATTCTTTATTTTTAAATTCTTAGGGTCATTAATTTGGTCTTGAAGTTTTAGTAGTCTTGCCCAAATTTCATCCAACTTCCAAATGAATTTATATCTAGATAAGTTCAGTTGCAATTTTGAAAACATATAATTTGCTTCTTTAGAGCCGGCTTTGGGAATAATAGAACCATCGGAATCTCGTTCAAAGTGCTCATTGAAGTCAATATCGCAAGGATCTATATAATCTCCTTCATCATTCGATTTGAGAATATTTACATAAGAACAACAGTAAACTAGATTTTTGTAATCTGTAGCCAATGCAGGGTTCTTTGAAAATGGTTTAAAATGGTCGATATGAAACGTATTCTTGCCTCCAAACCAAAAGTCAGGACAATCTGTGTAGCCACATCTCGAATTGAAATCTGATGCTAGAAATGGTTTATAACTTCTATAACTTGCATAAGTTTTTGTGCAAGTTCGTTTAGGGCTAATTTGTCTAAAATTACTTGCCATCTTCATCTAATTTTTTCAATAATTGGTCTACTTTGCTTAGCATATTATCAAGTTTATTAGAATTCGAAAGTGTTTTAAATTCGGAAGGAATTACACTCTTTCCATCTATAGATTTCTCCAATAAATCATCGAGTGCAATAATTCTGCTTTCAACAGAAATGTCAGCATTTCCGTTTTTTCTTAGCTCTATCAACTCAGTCAACTCACTTTTATAATTTTCAATTCTATTTTTGTAGTGTTCTATTTGACTTATAACTCTTTCCAAAAAACTTGCTTTTGCATTGCCTTCATCCTTTTTGTACAATAAATTTTTAACATAAACAATGTTTACATCATCACTACTATTAACAGCTTCATCATCTACTGCTGTTAAGACAAAACAAGGAAATTGATTTCGAATAGTTTGAAACTCTTCAACTAAATCAACACCATTATACTTTACAGTATACTTTATGTCTGTTTTTAGTTCATTAAGCCTATAATCAGAAATTATTGCATCGGGAGAAATCTTTATGATATTTTCAATCATTTCATCTAGTTCACCCAACGGAAACATTGTAATTGGTTCGATCTTAGCTTTTGAAGGAGATTTTTCAACGAAGTCTTCAAAGTCTTCAAGAGTTGTTTTCTCTTCATCTATGAATAATATCTTATACATAATTTATAATTTATCTTTTATATTTTAATTGGAAATGTAATTTTTAAACCAAACCCAATTTCAGGGTACAATAAAATTGCCTTTCCATCATTTTCTTCAACAATTGATTTTACTAGCCACATACCAAGACCAGTTCCTTCTTCTTCTCCAGTTTGTTTATTTCTTTTAGTAGTAAATAGAGGTTCAAATATTTTTTCTGGTTCAGTAATGTCTGATGATAAACCTGGGCCATTATCGTGATAATCGATAACTATTTCTTTTGAGTTACTAGAAACTTTGATTTTAACAATTCTTTCTCGCTCTTCTTTTGAAATAATAAATGCATCAATGGAATTAATTAATATATTATTGAAAATGCTATCAATATCTATTTCAAAAACTCTCAAATCTAATTCTTCAATTTCAGCTATATCTAAGAATATTCCTCTGTCTTCTAATACTGTGTTCCAATCACTTTTGAGGTTTTCAAAATAGGGTTTCAAGAACAATTGTTTTCGTTTCCTTTTGTCCTTTCTTGTAGCACCCAATGAAAAGTTCAACCAATTCTGAAGTTTTATGTCTTGCTTTCTTATTCGTTCTAACTGCTTATTTGGGTTTTTACTGTCTTTTATTTCCAAGTATTCATCTTCTGAAATTTTTTCAAGCATTAACTCTTTTAGTTTGTCAGTTCTTGATGCTAAAACGTCATTCAATTTACTTAGGTCGTGACTAAATGATGCTAAAACAATTCCGCTACTTGCAAGTCCACGCAAAACTTTTTGTTCTTCTTTTAATTTTTCAATTTCTTCCTCTTTTCTATCTAGTTCACTGGCTAAAATTTCTTTCTCTTTATCAGATTCAGACTCTTGTTCATTCTGATTATTATTCTCAGTTGTATTGTTGGTACTAGATTCCTTTTTTGCTCTACTTCTTGCTAGAATTTCATTTTTTAACTTAACAGCTTTTTCTCTGTCTCTTTCTGGACCATAAAGAAATTCATCATACTCAGACATTTCTCTAGCAATGTAAGCCCTGTCTTTTTCAAATTCAGCAATAATTTCAGTTATCAGCAACGAGAATATTTGAAAAGTTTTGCTCTCTTGCAAACCTTCACGACTTGATTTATCTTCAAAGTTTACGTTTGTTAATCTAGATATATTTATTGCACCTGCTACGTTATCAGGTTCAACTCGATAACCACCTTCTTTTTTAGCTACACTTGCAGGACTTTGAGATTTTCTACTTCCAAGTCCTAACCAGTCAAATGCTACATTTTTTACTTCACCATATGGTCTAACTCTAAAATTATCCCTAACAAGCTTAATCCCTCCAAACTTATTTAACCAATCTTTTCTGTTGTTTGCCATAAAATTTCTATTAAAAAACTTTTTAGCGTCAATAGAATTGGATTGTCTTTTTAGAAAGTAAAATGAGAAGTTGAAAAGACCAATATTGTTAAAAACATTATCCTCATCTATATCTTTAAACCCTTTTAGTAATTCGGAAAAAGAAGTTTCTTTTTCCCAATATCCTTTTAAGAAATCACTTTTTTTGTAATTGTCCTTTTGCATTGCAGGTCGCTCAAAAAAAGCATTTGGAATTAATTCAAGATTATATTCATTTGTAAGTTCAAGTTATAAGTGCAACAGATAAATTAAAAACACTTGGAGTTTTCCTCCAAGTGTTTAAGGTCAAAAGCCTAAATTTGTCTTTCATGAAAAAATATAAACAATTAACCGTTGAGCA
>NZ_JBIPPD010000227.1:0-5028 GCF_044368625.1 Flavobacterium sp.
TTATTGGCTTATGAAAATGGTGGTTTGAATAAAAAAGTATTGGATCATACGTTGGAACTTTTCTTGTATGCAAAAGCGGAAATGTTGTCTGTTTTAGAAAAAAGTTTTGTAAGTGATAATTATAAATCTAAATACCTAACTTTAATAGAAAATAGATACAAACAAATGGGTCTTTAAAAAAACAGCTGCATGTGAGATACAATGCAGCTGTTTGTGTTAAAAATTGAATTATTCTTCATAACGACCTATTTCACGGTCGTAAAACTCATTGGCTAAAGTAATTAGGTTTTCCATTTCGGCATTTAATTCGGCTTCGTCAAGGTCTTCATCTTCTTCCATAAATTCTACCTCATCATCTTTCAAATTAATTATGAAACGTGGATAGTCTAAGTGTATGATGAAAATATCTTCTGGAAAATCAGTATTGTCTCCTAATAAAAATTTTGGTAATTCCATGGTTTTATGTTTTTTGTAGGTACAAGTCGCGACTTGTTCGAACTTATTGATTATTGATTAATGTTTTAGTTAATTTTTCAAAGCGAATATACAAAAATAAAGCTGCAGCTGTTAAACCGGCTAAAAGTCCAATCCAAATACCAATAGCACCTAATTTTGTGTACAATCCCAAGTAAATGGAAATCGGAAAACCGATAATCCAGTAAGCAACAAACGTCATGTACATAGGTACTTTAACGTCTTGCAAACCACGCAAAGCACCCAAAACGACTACTTGAATTCCATCTGATATTTGAAAAATTGCGGCAACTAATAATAATTGTGAAGCAATTTTAATGACTTCTTGATTCTCTGTGAAATTTAAACCTTGTTTCGTACTCACAAAAAGTTCCGGAAGATATTGATGAAAAACTACGAAAATTAAAGCAAAAACAATTTCCAAAATTACCGCTAACAAAAATATCGAACGAGCGACCAATTGCAATCTTGGATAGTCCCGTAAACCCTTTTGGTTTCCGACCCGAATCATGGCTGCAACACTCAATCCCATAGCAAACATAAACGTTAAAGAAGCTAAACTCAGTGCGATCTGGTTTGCCGCTTGACTTGTAGTTCCTAAAGCGCCCGAAAGCCAAATAGCGCCTGTAAACAAAGCCACCTCAAAGAACATTTGCATCGAAGAAGGCATTCCGAGATTAATTAATTTCTTTATTGCAGTCTTTTTAATTTCCGAAAAACTAAAATTTTCAAAATACGGATGAAATTTTACTCTACTTTTTAAAGCCAAATGCATGTAAATCAGCATTACAATTCGCGATGCAATGGTTCCTATTGCGGCACCAATAATACCTAGTTTTGGAAAAATCCAAATCCCGTAAATGAGTAAAAAATTTAAAACTACATTCACAATATTCGAAATTATGGTCGCCCACATGGAATATTTGGTTTCCGATTTTCCATCGGCAAATTGCTTGTAGGCCTGAAACATAATTAAGGGAATCAAGGAAAAAGCAACAATATCAAGATACGGTTTTGCCATTTCTACCACTTCTTGTGGCTGGTTCATATAACCAATTAATGGTTTTGAAAAAAAGATAATCGTAAAGAGTGAAACCCCTAAAACCGTACACAATAAAAGTCCGTGCTGAAAAATGCTTCGTCCTTCTTTAATGTCTTTGGCTCCATCGGCTTCAGCAATTAAAGGCGTTATAGCTGTTGAAAATCCAATGCCGAGTGACATGGCAATAAATACAAAACTGTTTCCAAGAGAAACGGCAGCCAATTCGGTTGGCCCTAATTTCCCAACCATTATATTATCAACAATTCCCACTAAAGTATGACCCACCATTCCTAAAATAATAGGATAAGCTAGCTTAAAGTTATAGGAAAATTCTTTGGTGTACTGTTGTAAATTCACTTTTGCAATTTTTCTGCAAAGATAGAATCTTAAATGCAAAGAAAATTATAAGGTTAAAGTCTTTTTTGAAATTAATACACCACTCTTTTCTCAATGTATTTCGAATTCATTATCCGCACAATTCCCATATAATCAAGGGTAAATTCCATTTGATCACCAACTTTGAAATTTTCTATATTTTCGCCTAAATCCAAAACGACCATATCTGAGGTAGCTCCAGCCAATTTAACATTTTCATTTGTGGCTTCTAAGTGTTTCATATCAATATCCAGTAAACCAATGTCAATTATGGCCCGAACAGCACTTTTTCCGATGTTTTCTTGATTAAAAGTAACCACATTTCCTTCAAGATTTGAACCCAATTCGCCACTTGGAATCAAGGGTTTTTCATACAGCTCGATAATTTCAGCATAAAGTTTGAAAATATCGTTTTCCATGGTTGCAAACGGTACACTATTGTACACATCCGTGCCCATAAAAAGCGTTTCGCCAACGCGAAAATGATTTATATCTTTAGGCAATAATCCTTGTTTTATCAACGGAATTGTAACGGAGGAACCACCTGAAATAAACGGAATTTTTACATTAAATTTCAACTCAATAAGCTGTTTATACAAACACAATTGCAGCAATTTATCATTGTTGGGTAAAATTCCATATAGACAAGACAAGTTGGTTCCTAGACCTACTACATCAATATTTTTTATCTGAAAAACTTTTTCATAGAAATCAATAAAATCCTCTCGCATTACTCCCTCACGCAATTCGCCAAGGTCAATCATAATGATAATTTTATGGATTTTATTTTGCTTTATCGCTTCCTCTGATAGCATTTCGATAGTATGAAAATCGGTATTCATACTAATATCTGCATACCTTACCACCTCCTCTATCACTCCTTTTGCGGGAGGCTTGATGTAAATAGTTTGTGCATTTTTATCCAAATTTTTTATCATTTTGAGATTCGAAATCCTTGAATCCGAATATTGCTTGATACCTAAATTGAGTAGTTCCGTTAAATATTTTTTATTACCGCATAAAATTTTTGTTACAATAGACCAATCGATATTATGAATTTTAAAGAAATCGTTTAAATGCTTGAAATTATTTGCTAACTTTTTAGTCTCTAAAGTTATATAAGCCATAAAATTAATTTTTAATGTATCTCATTTCTAAATATTTGTTGGTAAAACCCAGTTTTTTATACAATCCTTTTGCAGGATTATTGGGTTCCACATGCAAGGCAATACTTCCATCTACATTTTCAATAGCCATTTCCATTAATTTTTTTCCAACACCTTTTCCTCTGCATTTAGGAGCCGTTGCGATGTAAACCAAAATGTTTTCAGGGATGTATTTCGTCATTCCAGCTCGATTTACAACAACACTTCCTAAAATTTTATCGTCTTCAAAAGCGACTAAAACAAATCCTCCAGGTGCATTTTCTTCACCTAAAGCATACTTTATTGCTGCATTAATATCCTCAATTGGGTCGCCATATTCTTCTAAACTTTTATAAAGAAACTCATTTACTTCTGCTTGTTTTCCTTTCTCGAATTTTTGATTTTTATCAAATCTCTGGATCGTAATCATACTTTTAATTTATGGTTTTACCCCAAGTTAATTTTTATGACGTTTTTTCCAAAGATTCCTCGTTAAACTTTGTTAAAACAAGGTTAGGTGGCTTTAAAATAGGTTTGAGCCTTTAAGGAATTTACAAATTTAGCAGGAACGAAAATCGTATAACAGATGTTCAAAATCATGTAATATTTATTAAATAGCACCAATATATCTTTGCCCCATACTTCAACAAACATCGAAGTACAATTTTAACAATAACATTAAAAACAAAACCATGAAAAACAATTTAAAAGCAATCATAGCATTCGTAGCAATATGTTTTGCTGGAACAGTTCAAGCACAAGACAATGATACTTATGATCAGGGATTCAAACTAGGAATTGGTGCCAATGCAGGTTATGTATTTGACGATGCATTTGGTCTAGCTTTAGGAGCTGATGTTCGTTTACAATACAATTTATCTCAAAAAACATCCTTAACTCTAACAACAGGATTTACAAACTTCTTTAAAGATGAAGCAGGTAAAGATTTGGGTTTTATTCCTGTAAAAGCAGGTTTCAAAGGATTTATTTGGGAAGATCGCTTTTACCTTTTAGGAGAAGTGGGTGCGGGTTTCGCAGTTACAAATGATTACGATCAAACAACTTTAATTTTGGCACCAGGTGTTGGATATGCCACAAAATATATTGATTTAAGTCTGCGTTACGAATACTACAACAACTTTCCTAAAGCAAATGGCGGCGAAGGAATTGGTCAATTAGCATTAAGAGTGGCTTACGGATTCGACTTGTAAAAACAAACGTTGTTCTCTATAAAAAAAACCTGAAAAATATTTTTTCAGGTTTTTTTTGAAAATTAAAAACGAAATTCTGAGGAATATCTTCTACTAATTACCCTTTATTTTCACTTAAAATTCGCTGGTATTTTTTAATATTGTCTTGAATTTCCTCATCAAGTTGGGGATTTTGAATATCGGTATATTTTTGCAATTCTGTCAAAATAATTTTCCCAACAAGGTATCTTGCCAGTTCTTTATCATCGGCCGGAATCACAAACCAGGGCGCTTTTTCGGTAGAAGTGGTATTTAAAATTTCTTCGTAGCAAGCTTGGTATTTGTTCCATAGTTGCCGTTCTTCTAAGTCGCCTGGCGAGAATTTCCAATTATGCTTGTCTTCTTCCAAACGTCGCAATAATCGTTCGCGTTGTTCTTCTTTGCTCAAATGCAGATAAAATTTGAGCACGATGGTGCCGCTTTTTGCAATATGATGTTCAAAATTATTGATATCCTGCATCCGACCTTGCCAGAAATCCTCTGGAACATCATCAACCGATAAGATAGTGGGAATATTTTCGAACAAAAGATATTCGGGATGCACTCTGGTTACCAAAACATTTTCATAATGCGTGCGGTTAAAAACACCAATTTTTCCTCTCTCTGGTAGTGCCTTGTAATGTCTCCACAAGTAATCATGTTCCAACTCCTTACTTGTAGGTGTCTTGAAACTCTCTACCACTACTCCTCTCGGATTGATTTCTTTAAAAACTTCACGAATTAAACTGTCTTTTCCGGCGGT
>NZ_JBIPPD010000344.1:0-4983 GCF_044368625.1 Flavobacterium sp.
GTAGCCATTCTTTTACCACTGAACAACCTCCATAAGAAGGGTCACTACTTAACTTTTTATTACTATAACAGCGGTCAATCATACAACGCCATTTCAAGTAATATGGACAAATCCATTCAAGTTTTTGGGTTCCCTTCCCCCTCCCTTTCGCTACACGTACTTTCTTTTGTACTACATAGCTAACATCAACCACTCCTACGCCACAAACTAATCTTGTTTTCATAATTAAACTACCTTGTTAACCAACGTCCTTGTTAGTTTGCGATACGACCTTTAGAATGGGTCGCTTGAGTCGTCAACGTCAGTAATGACACCAGTAGCTTTCTTGCCTGAGCCTTGCGTTGGCTTAGCTTCAGGAGTAGAAGCGCTTGTAGAGCTTCCTGTTGCGTCTGTTTGCTTGTTTACAACCTTAGCCGCTGGTGCCTCTGCCACAGAAGTTACACCGAATGCACCACCAACAACAGCACCAGATTTATACTCAATCAAGTCTTCAATCAAAATAGAATCTAACTGACTAAATGTTCCGAAGTCATTACTACGCACTGTGTAAGCTGCTTTACCTTTACTACCATTAGCGGGCAATGTATCGAACGTAATGTCTTTAGGCTCACCATCTGTTGCCAAGAACACACGAGGACGGTAACGCTGATCAAGCTCTTTACCATTCTTAATATGTGGCTTCTTCAGCTTCAGAACATACTGCTCATCTTGGTCTGGGAATGGAAGCTCCATCTTAAACTTATCAGTGAACTCATCGTTCTCTACAACCTTGGCTTTCTGTTTAGGGAAAGCTTTATTCCACTCTTTAGCCTGAGCCTTAGATACTACACAATCAACTGTGAACTCAGAATCAGTGGACTGATACTTATTCACCGGAGATTGGATTTTTACATAAGCGAAAACTACGTTATCAATAATTGTATTAGACATATTTACCTCGATATATTATTTACATTTTCCTACATTGTAGGGATTTCTTGTTTACTTAGGTTTGTTCAGCTCTCGCAGAACATAAGGTGCTTAATTGCTACTGTTGAAACGACTCAGCAGAGCGTAAATCTTACTACGACCACTGATTGTCTTCTCAATATTCTTCCGTTTCTTCTGATAATCTGGAGAATTCGCAAAACGATTGTTACTCAAATCATCATAGAAATTCTCAATGAAAATCAATTGCTGTGTCAATTCAAATTGTTGTAGATCTTGCATTGTTTTCTCCTTAATTATAACCAACCCAGCACACCACCAAGAGGTGCTACGAAAATACCAACCACTCGCAACACTTCTAACGTTGTCCATTGAGCTAATTCTGGACCACCTACAAGAGCTACGATATTCATCACCCAACCGATTACTAAGCCGATTACCACAGCGAAGTAAGTTAACGCTAGACCAACAGGCCAATTCTGTGTATTACGCATTTCATTTCTCCTTTGTTAAAACGTGCAGCAATTATAGCACGTTATTCTGTTGTGTCAACATCTTCTTGTGAAGAATTTTCATCAGCAAAATTGATGAGTTTCCAAGCACGTTCAACGTAATAATCATAATCAACATCCCAGACAAAATCATTGATGTCGTTTACAACCTTACACTTCCAACCAGCCTCAATGAAGAATCTACGGTCTTCACAAGGAGTATTCACTGTATGACTGAAAGTATATCCTTTCTTTTCATACTTTGCAATATCTACAGCAGAAGAAATTGTAACTTCTTCCATTGTCAGATGATTCACCCACACTTGTTCTTCCTTGAACTCAGCTAATGGTGGCATCACCTTAACCAAATCACCACCTGACTTAGACACGTAGTAACGACAAATGTTTTGTGTCTGATGGTCAACACCTTCTTCATCTACGATTACGAGTTTACTACTACGTGGTACCTTCGTACGACTACAAAAGTCAAACTTATTATCGTGTGTTCGGATGTAGTCTTCCGGTAAAATACCATCAACCAAATACTTCTCTGCCATGATCTTAACAATCAGCGCTGAGTGATTTTTATGATTAGGTAAATCCTTCCATTCGTAACGACCTTTCTGTTTCAAACTACCGTCCAATTTAACAGCGGTATAGCTGTTTACATCAGCTACAACAACCTTACTGTAATCACAGCGCTCGAACAGTAACTTGGTGATAGCTTCAAACTCTTTAATCTTTTGAGTGAAAAGTTCCTCATCTTTCCGCTTACAACGGAATGTGATACCATCAGTATTCACAGCGATAATCTGCATATTAGGAATACTCAGCAATCGCTCCACCATCATATAGATACACAGTTGACCATTGACTGTGATAGTCATCGTAAACTTCGGGTCGTAAAACGGATGATACTCACTGTTAGAATTTCCGTACGATCCATTCAAAGCGAGCTTAATCATCGCGTTCTCAGCAGATTTCTTGTCAAATGTCTTACGTAGCTCGAACAATTGCTGGTATATGTCACAAAACTCAACACCTAAATGTTCTGGATAAACTTTGTTCTGGATTGAGATCGACGGGTACATGCTCTGGATATCAATGTCCACAATCATATATTCGTCATCAGCTACAACAACTTGCTTCTCTAATGAAGCGTGAGCACCACCAGTTCCTGATACATAACATAACCCATCAATCACCACATTCAGAGCATCAGCAATCCGATAGTTGAACCAATACGCTTTCTTGAATCCACCACCATCTTTCTTAGGTAATTTAGCTTTCAGTTCAACTTCTTCCACCCAACCCAAAGGGTATTGTTTTAACATCTCATCAATTTCTTTCTGAGTTGGTTTGTTCTTGAACTTGATACGCTTGGTTGTCATCAAAGCATATTTAGCCACATCACCAAGTTCATGTTCGGGAATATCTGAGAACACTCCTTTGGTTTCTGTAATACGTTGGCGCTTCAACCATTCAAGAATAGCGTTAAACTCAGGTCGCTCAAACTTAATATAAGGGAAAATACAATCCACTAAATCAATGTATGTTCGCTTTGTTTTACGTGGCTTACCTTGACTATCATAGCAGTTGATACCAGCTTTTTCCAACTCCATAATGAAGAACTCACTACCAATCTTCGTGTCGTTCCAATTCAGAGCATTGAATCCATACTTCTTCTGTAAATCTAAACGGAATTCAATCTGAGCTTTACAGTTCTCAAAGAACTTCACTGTCTCCTTAACGTCATGGCAGTTGTACTTACACAACTCATCCATTTCAGTGTGAGTCAAGTGCTTCCCAACAGGGAAAGGTAAATCTTCAATGTTGTTTGAGCGTGAATTAAACTCAATCATCTTCAAAGATGTAGCCTTTGCCTTGTTGTCGAAGTGGTTCATTTTAAACAAATCGAGCTGTTGTAATAAACGGTCTTTCTCTCTGATTTGATACTGCCATTTGTTATCACCATAACCTGACTGAATAACTTTCATAGCGTAGTCGTAAATCTCACCAACCGTCATGGTTTTATTCTTCAGCAACTGTTGCAACACTGGCTCGTCAAAGCCTAGTCCATTGTACGACACCATAACGCCGTTCTGTCTACGAATGCCGCGTAAATATTCAAACATCTCATTACGTTGATCTTTACGTGAGGAAATCTCAAACAGTTTCATCTTACGTGTTTGCATGTCTGCGACACAACATAGGTAACAGTTCGGGTAGGTCTCGAGGTCATAAACAAACCAATTCATTACATCTCCTTAAAAATCTGATTCAAATACCTCACTTTCATCATAAGGAGGTTCTGGTTCTGCCGTATCTGGGTCGAATGGTGGAATAGGTATTTCATCCAAAACAACTGGTTGTTGTACGTATTCAGGATTCACTTGCCTACTCTGACTAAAGAAATCATCTCTATCATACACTTGTCGTGTAGCGCCGTCATAATACCATACACCTGCTTCACCTGTTGTTCCTCTGCGACACTTCGGCATTTCTACGTATGTGGAATTGCGTTCAATCTCACATGATTCCATCTTATCACGATTGATCACAATGTTAATGTGAGCTGACTGTACGAAAGATCCTGTCCCTAGTGCTTCGTACTCCGTTGTCTTACGCAGCTTACCTTCCTTATCTCGCTCAGGCTTCTTCGTGTGCAATACGTTGACAATACTAACACCTGACTTAACAAAGTTTCTTTCCCAAGCTAAAAACTTCTCTTGTTCATCTTGTGGTAAGAAACGAACTAAGTCTGTCAGAACGTCAATGATTACAATGTTACAATCGTATTGTTTCACACCACGCTCAATCAACTTCTTCAGCGATTCAATGTTGCCTTCGCGGTCATCAAGAATACGGAAGCGTTCGTTGTATTCATCGTCGTGGAATAAGTTTTCATTGAGCGCTTTCACATCATCGCGCTGTAAGTAGTTCCAAGCATCCATACCGTCATCAAACCAATCGAGGTTCTTCTGCATGTGCAATGATAATAAGTCTACAGCATATTCACCAGCGGTTGCTTCGAGAGAGATGATTAATGGTTTCATCCCTTCAGTGAATATCCAGTGATAAATCATGTTGTTTACGTGTGTAGACTTACCACACGATGTTGAACCTATGATGTTGACAATCCTACCGTTTGTGGAGAATGCTCGTTTCATCATCTTTTCCATTCGCCACATATACGACGGTAATGTGATTTTCTGTGCAGTCAACACTTCTTCCACATCAGCCATGATTTCATTGGATGACTTCAAACCCGCATCCACGTATGATTTAGCGTTGAAAAAGTCTTTGATAATCTGATCACCACTACCGTCTTCTAACAGCTTGTGTGGGTCTTTAGCTGACCAATACACAATCTTCACCTTCTCTGACGGTAGAATCTTCAGCATGTTCTCTGTAGCTTCTTTGCCCGCAGCATCGTTATCTAAACCAACATAGATTTCTTCGTAACGGTCTAAGAAATCGTAGTTGTTCTGACACTGACTGGCTGCACTACCTTCACCACACGTAGGACTAACTACATGGACACCGTACTTCTTCAGCAATCCGT
>NZ_JBIPPD010000228.1:0-4969 GCF_044368625.1 Flavobacterium sp.
TCAATTTATCAACGGTTGTTAATAAGATCTAAAAATCATTTGAAATAGAACACTTTATAAAAAATATAATTGTTAGTAAATCAGTATAAAAAAGCATAACTAAAATTACAACCTCTTTTTTAGAAAGTTATGGCTACTATTAACACGCTATAATAACCCTTAAAAAATTAATTTAAATTTCCTTTTCTTTTTTATTATTTAAATAAGTGTTGAAAACTTAAACAACTTTCAGATGGTTATTATCTTCTAATTCTTTCAAAATAGTTTGAACGGTATTAAAATCGTTAGGATGAATTTTAAGTTTGATTCCACCCAAAGCCGTACCGTAAAATGGAACAATATTCATCATTGTTTCATTTTCAAAGTAGTATTGAATTTGTTCTTGGTCTAAAATATGTCGAAGTACCACAATTTCATGTGGATAACTAAAAACAGCAATGGTTTGAAAGTCTTTCATTTTAGGTTTTTTATAAAGATATGAAATGTTAGCTTTATATTAAAACTAAAAACTTATAACTCATTACTTCTAACTATTTTGTATTTTTCAACATTATTTAAAAAGATTATGAGTAAAATACCTAGAAAGTTAGGAAAAAAAGAGAAAGATTTCTCTGGAAAAATAGTTAAAATACTTGCCCAAAATGCCAATAGAGCATTAAATTACAAGCAAATAGCAGCGCTTTTAGAAGTAGATGATACCAAAGGTAGGAACGAAATTATAAAGGATTTAAAGATTCTCGCTTCAAAAAAGGAAATTATCGAAAGCGAACCTGGAAAATATTTGGTAAAAGCCATCAGTCAAGATTACTACGAGGGAATTATTGACATGACCGGAAGAAAAACGGCTTATTTTGTGTGTCCTGATTTTGGTGAAGATGTGTTTATTCCTACCAATAATTTGAACCGAGCCCTTGATAAAGATAAAGTTAAAGTCTATGTTTATAATCGAAGAAAAGGAAAACGTCCTGAAGGAGAAGTAATTGAAGTAGTTGAACGGCATAAAACCGAATTTGTAGGAGTTATTGATATTCAAAAGAATTTTGCTTTCGTCTCCACAGCAAATCCCAAGATGTACACTGATATTTTTATTCCAAAAGATAAAATTGGAGAAGCTGAACAAGGTGATGTTGTGTTGGTAAACATCGAAGATTGGCCTAAAAAAGCCGACAGTCCTTTTGGTTCTGTGATCAAAGTTTTAGGAAAACCAGGCGAACATAATACTGAAATTCACGCCATTCTGGCCGAATACGGTTTGCCCTATGAATTTCCAATTGAAGTAGAAGTTTTTGCACAAAAGCTGGATACATCAATTTCTGAACAAGAAATAGCAAATCGTCGCGATATGCGGGAAACACTTACGTTTACTATCGATCCAAAAGATGCCAAAGATTTTGACGACGCACTTTCTTTCAAAAAATTAGAGAATGGAAATTACGAAATTGGAATTCACATTGCCGATGTTTCCTACTACTTAGAAGAAGGAACCATTTTAGATGACGAAGCTTTTCAACGAGCGACGTCGGTTTATTTAGTCGATAGAGTAGTGCCCATGTTGCCCGAAGTATTATCCAATTTTGCTTGTTCGCTTAGACCAAATGAGGAAAAATACACCTTTTCGGCCGTTTTTGAAATCAACGAAAAAGCACAAGTAGTCAATGAATGGTTTGGTAGGACGGTAATTTATTCAGATCAACGATTCGCTTACGAAGAAGCCCAGCAAATTATTGAAACAAAAGAAAATATAATTCCAGCGGAGATTTCAATTACAGGCGAAGAATACATTGTGAAAGACGAAATTGTAGGTGCAACTTTGAAATTGGATGAACTCGCTAAAATTTTGCGTCGAAAACGTATGGCAGATGGAGCGATTTCTTTTGATAAAGTAGAAGTAAAATTCAACTTGAATCAAGAAGGCGAACCGGAAGGCGTGTACTTCAAAGTTTCGAAAGATGCCAATCATTTGATTGAAGAATTCATGCTTTTGGCCAACAGAAAAGTCGCCGAATTTATTGGAAAACAAAAGAAAACGTTTATTTATCGAATTCACGACGAACCCAATGAAGACAAATTGATTGCGATGCAAACGGTGATTTCTAAATTTGGTTACAAAATTGATTTCCGAAACAAAGGCGATATTTCTAAATCTTTAAACCAATTGATGGCGGATGTTAGTGGTAAAAAAGAGCAAAATTTAATTGATACGCTTGCCATCAGAACGATGAGTAAAGCCAAATATTCAACAGATAATATTGGTCATTACGGTTTGGCTTTCGATTATTATTCGCATTTTACTTCGCCTATTCGTCGTTATCCTGATGTTATGGTTCACAGGTTATTGCAATTTTATTTGGACGGTGGAAAATCAGTTAGCGAAGAATTGTACGAAGAGAAATCCGTACATTGTTCCTCGATGGAAGGTTTAGCCACAAGTGCCGAAAGAGACAGCATTAAGTACATGCAGGTAAAATACATGCAAGACCACAAAGACGAAGAATTCTTGGGTGTTATTTCCGGCGTTACAGAATGGGGAATTTTTGTTGAAATCATAGCTAATAAATGCGAAGGAATGTGTCGTATTCGCGAAATAAAAGACGACTATTATACGTTTGACGAAAAGCAATATGCACTTGTAGGTGCGGTAACCAAAAGTTTACTGCAACTAGGAGACGAAGTAATTGTGAAAGTAAAAAATGCCGATTTAGTCAAGAAACAACTTGATTTTAATTTAATTAGAAAAAATGAAAAATAGATTTATGAAAAAGATAACCATTGTTTTATGCTTGATGATTCCTTTTTTAGGAACATCTCAAGTAACCAAAAATCTTGGTGAATTCGAAAATGTAAGTGTTTTCGACCGTATTTCTGTCCAGTTAATTCCAGCCAGTGAAAACCGAATCGAAATTACCGGAAGTCGTTCGGGAGATGTGGAAATTATCAACAAAAATGGTAGTTTAAAAATCCGAATGGCGTTGCGAAAATTATTAGAAGGCGAGAACGTTTCGGCTAAATTGTATTTTAAACATATTGATGAAATCAATGCCAGCGAAGGTTCCTACGTTATTTGCGATACACCTATCAAGCAAACCACTTTGAAAGTGGATGCTAAAGAAGGTGCCGAAGTACGATTGGTTTTAGACGTAAAGAAAGCCAATTTAAGAGCCGTTACAGGCGGAATTTTAAAAATTAAAGGTAATGCTACCAATAGTGATGTTTCGCTTGGTACAGGCGGAATTTTACAAGGAATGGATTTAGAAACCGTTCAAACAACCATCAAGATTACCACAGGTGGAGAAGCCGATGTTCGGGCAAGCGAATTGGTAGATGCTAAAGTTAGAGCAGGAGGGAACATTATGGTTTTTGGAAGTCCACAACAAATTAATAAGAGTATTACTTTGGGCGGCACCATCAACGAAAGCAAACGCTAAGTTGATTTAAAATATTTATATTTTAGAATTTTCAATTATATTTGTGTTACCTCACGGATAAATTCACCTGATGATTGAAGATATTTTATTAGCAATTCCGCTCGGGATTTTGCTTTGCTTTATGATAGGTCCCGTTTTCTTTGTTCTTTTAGAAACGGCTGCAATTAAAGGTTTTAGGGCTGCTTTGGTATTTGATGCCGGAGTAGTCACAGCCGATTTTGTATTCATTGCAGTTGCTTATTTCAGCAGTTACCGACTCATAAATAACATCAAAGACGAACCGGCATTATTTATTTTTGGCGGTTTGATAATGGTTACTTACGGCATTATTTCCTTTATCAAACAAAAAAAAGCCATAAAAAAACTCGATTTTAAAGATAAAATTGAACTGATTAAGAAAAATTATGCAGGTCTTTTTGCCAAAGGATTTTTACTCAATTTTATCAACGTAGGTGTGTTGGGTTTTTGGTTGTTAATATTCATCACATTTGGTCCTCAATTGCAATTAAAATCTTCCCGGCTAGCTGTATTTTTTGGTTCCGTTATCGCAACTTATTTGATTGTAGATATATTCAAAATTCTTTTAGCCAAACGTCTCAAAAGTAAAATGACACCCGCTAATATTATTAAAATTAAGCAAGTTACCAGTATTTTATTGATTGTTTTTGGTCTAACAATAATGCTTCAAGGCTGGTTTCCAAGTGATCAAAAATTAGTAAAAGAAGCTTTGGAAAAGATAGAACCTAATCGTGAGTGATTTAAGTATTATTTATTTTTTTATAAAAAATTATTAGTTTTGCAAAGTATTTTTGTAAATTCATACAAACATTTTTAAAAAAGTGATTTTTTATTTAAGTTTGTTTTATAAAAGTGAATATGCAATTTGACACTTTATAAACACCACATATGAAAAATTTTTTATTCTTATTCTTATCTTTTGCTGTATTAACAGCATGTTCAAGTGATGACAGTTCATCAACTAATTCTACAACTAAAGCAGTTATAATTTTAAAATCGACAAATGGAACGCCGGTTTCAAATGTTGTAGTTTATGCTTATGACGAAACTACATGGGAAATAATTGGTGATGAGACACAATTTGCCGATTTCCAAGCTTCATCAGATAGTGAAGGAAAGGCAATTTTTAACAATATTTTTAGCGATACTGGTTTTAATCAAATAAATAATTTTACCAATACTTTTAGATTTTCAGCTCATTATACTGTAAATGGTGTTGACAAAACTAAAGTTGTAGCAATCACTTTCAAAAAAGGTGAATCAAAAACCGAAACAATAACACTTAATTAACAAAATTAAAATAGTCAAATTGCATATTTTTTAATTTTTGTTGTTAATTAGTTGTACTGATTTTTTCCTAAAGATGAATCCCAAAAAAGCTCTACATTTTCTTTAGGTTTCAGAATTATCGTTTGGATTCAAACAGCTCTTTATCTAATTTTTTCTAAAAATTAAACAAAAAAAAAGAGATACATTTCTGTATCTCTTAGTGAGGCATCGTCCGGATTCGAACTTTATCTTTATCT
>NZ_JBIPPD010000229.1:0-4934 GCF_044368625.1 Flavobacterium sp.
GAATAACAGGTTTTTTGATATTTTTGTTTCGCCTGAAGAGTCCCATAAAATTATTTTATTTTTCGCAAAACAAAAATAAGGGAATCTCAGGCTTTTTTTATTTTAGACTTTCGGATAATAGTGAAAATAAAATAAAAAACCTTCAAAGCCCATGACCCCCATAAAGGCAATAATTATAACAGAGCATACGGATACGTTGCTTATTCTAAAAAAATTTGAGGAAGAAAACAACATGATTATAAAAATAATCGGTGAGGCATTTTCCTTAGTTGACGGTCTGGTTTTGATAAAAGATCAAAAACCCGACCTAATCTTCGTAGACTTTATTGTCGAAAATAATGTATTTTCCGAAATACTCGAACAGTTAGAATTCAGCATTCCGAAATTAGTTTTTATTTCCAAAAACGACAAAATGGCTGTCAACGCATTTAAGCACAACGCAATTGATTTTATCCTGAAGCCAATTGAATTCAACACACTAATTATATCCGTATATAAAGTGATTAAAAGAAACGAGATGGAACGCTCTTATCAAAGTCAAAATATAAACAACATAGATTTAATAAACGCAGTTCATCAAGCCAATGACTATATTGCCATTGCTTCTTTAGATAAAATAGAGCTAATTAACATGTCGGAAATTATTTTCTGCCAAGCCAATGGGAAGTACACTAATTTTTTCCTATCAAATGCGAGTACGATAATGTCGAGCAGAAATTTAGGCGAATATACTGCATTACTGGATCATAATCATTTTTTCAGGATACATCATTCCTATATTATAAATCTGCGGCATATTGCTAAAATTTCAAAAAAAGACGGCTATTTCTGCGAACTTTCAGATGGAACAATTTTGCCAGTAGCCAAAAGAAGGCAGGATGATTTTAATAAGTTTATTAAGCTTAAAAATTAATTATCATGTTAATAGAATGTCAAAAATGTTTTTCTTTAATCTTAAAATAATATAAAATTGCTGATTACAAAAGTGCCTAAGAAGACTAAAATAGTAATTGTAGAGCAGAACCGCTTTGCGATTAATGCCATACAGCAAGAACTGAAATCCATTGAATGTACTACAAAAATCGTACAGTCAAAAGAGGATTTTGAATGGGCACTGGAACAATTTGCACCTGATATTGTCCTTTCCAATTACACACATGCATTTTTTGACGGACCTACAGTATTTGAAATGAAACAAAAAGAGAAGCCTTTAGTTCCGTTTATTTTTGTTTGCCAACCCATTGAGGAAAAAAATGTGATTGAGCTACTAAAAAGAGGCGTAACAGATTTTGTTTCAATCAACAATCTTTCTACTTTAAGCCATAAAATAATATGAGCATTACAAGAATCAGGAGTAGATTCAAACGAGGTTATGGTACAGAAGTTAATGCGTACGCTTGATAAAAATGAATCCAGTTACACTTCAATAAAGAATGAAAACGCCACGACGATACCTGAAGGACTTGAGTTCGAAGGAATCAAAGCTTCCCGATTTGCACGAATGAATGCCGCGTCAGAAGCTGTTTTGGGATTTAAACCGGAAGAGTTACTAGGAAAAAGTATACGGATTACCTGTTTTTTGAAGATGTAGAAAAGACAGTTAGCGCTGATGTAGGTATTAAGAGTGGTGTTCACTTCAGAATGTTCGAAAATCGATGCAGGCACAAAAACGGGAGTGTGGCGCACCTACTTTGGTCGGTCTTTTGGGACGACGTGCATCAAATCAGCTATTGTAAGGCTAAAGATATCACAGATAAAAAAAACCTTGAAAAAGCATTTGAAGTCGAAAGGCAACGGTTTTATGATTTGTATTTACAAGCCCCATCTTGTATGGGTATTTTAAAAGGCGCAAATCATGTTTATGAAATGGCCAACAACTTATATTTGAATTTAATTGATAAAAACGATATCATTGGCAAAACCGTAAAAGAAGTCTTGCCAGAATTAGAATCACAAGGCATTTTCAAGTTTTTAGATACGGTTTATAAGACAGGAGAAACTTTTTCTGCTAATGAAATGCTTGTAAAATTTGATTCCGACGGAAAGGGACAACTTCGGGATACGTATTTAAATTTTATTTATCAAGCCCATCGGGATATAGACGGTAACATCGACGGAATACTTTTTTTGCCAATGATGTAACCGAGCAGGTTTTGTCGCGAAAAAAAGTTGAGGACAGCCTCTTGCGGTTTACTTCACTTATCGAGCAAGCCAGTGATGCTATTTGTTTTATTGACCAATCAATGAAAATCATAGAGGCTAATAATTACGCTTGCGATAAATTGGGCTATACGAATGAAGAGATGCTTACACTTTCAATTGCCGATTTATAGCAGAGCAAGAACTCAGTTCATTGATGTCGGATTGCATTGTATTGCAAGCTGGAAAAATTTTAATAGATGAACGACAAATAAAAAAGAAAGATGGTACTTTACTTGACGTAGAATTGTCGGCAAAAATGCTTCAAGACGGAAATACGCTGCTTTTTGTTCGTGACATCAGCGAACGCAAAAAAGTTCAAAAAGCATTATTGGAAAGCGAACAAAGGTACCGTCAAATTGTTGAGACCGCTCAAGAAGGTATTTGGCTTACGGACAAAAATCACAAAACCACTTTCGTTAACCCCAAAATGTGTCAAATATTAGAATACACGGAAGAAGAAATGATAGGCAGAACGGCTGATACCTTTAAAGTTACAAAGAAACAAAAGATGCCTTCAAAATATAGCATAAAGAAAAAGTATTCCAATCAAAATCATATCAAATACCTCTCTAAATCGGGGAAAAAAATCTGGGCAAAGGTTGTTGTAAATCCATTAATAAGTGAAACAGGAGAGTATATAGGAAGCATGGCAATGGTAACGGACATTACAGCAATAAAAAAAGCACAACAAACCTTAAAGAAAAATGAAAAAAAATACCGCTATCTTTTTGACCATAATCCAATGGCGATGTGGGTTTTTGACCGAGCTACTTTTAAATTTCTAGATGTAAATAAAATGGCCTTGCGCCAGTATGGATATAGTCGAGAGGAATTTCTTTCGATGACTGTTTTGGACATCAGACCTGAAGAAGATAAAGGTCAATTTATGCAATCGTTTCATTCTTCAGCAGTAAATTCAACAAACTTTAACAGAGGAATTTGGAAGCATCAAAGAAAAAACCGTACGGTCTTTCCCGTTGAAATTATTGCCCATGAAATAATTTATGAAGGGGTTCCATCCCGCTTTATTCTTTCTAATGACATCACCGATCGTAAAAAAACAGAATTGAATTTAGAAACACGAAATAAAGAACTCATTAAAGTTAATTTAGAATTGGATCGTTTTGTTTATAGCGTTTCTCATGATTTAAGGTCGCCGCTTACTTCTGTTTTGGGGTTACTCTCATTTATTGAAGAGGAAAGTCAGGAGCCTGATACGCTTATTCATGCTAAAATGATTCGAGTCAGTATTAATCGTTTAGATGAGTTTATAAAAAATATCTTGAACTACTCTCGAAATAACCGAACAGGCCTTGAGGTTCAAAGTATTTCGATTCAAGAAACAATCTTTGATATTATAGACTCACTTCAAAGTATGCAAGGTGCACATGGAATTTTTTATGAGATTGATATTAAAGAAGAGCAAGCGTTCTATTCAGATAAGTTGTGTTTCAATACTATTTTCGTAAATCTTATTTCCAACGCTATAAAGTACCACAAAAATGAAGAGTTCGGAAGATATATAAAATTATTTGGACATTCAAATCATGAAAGCCTTGTTGTAACATTAATCGATAATGGTATTGGAATAGCACCAGAATTCCATGATAAAAAATTTGATATGTTTTTTCGACTTTCGGGTAGTAAAGACGGTACGGGTATTGGCTTATATATAGTTAAAGAGACTATTGAAATATTGCAAGGCTCGATAGAATTACAATCCGAAAATGATATCGGCACTACATTTATAATTACACTAAAAAATTTGAAACCATGATTGAAAATCCAAAACCGAAATTTAAAATTGTAATGATTATTGATGATAATGTTATAGATCTTTACATTCCGTCACGCATGATTACTAAAAATAATTTTGGAGAAAACGTGCTGCAGTACACTGATGCAAAAGAAGCTTTGAAATATCTTCAAGAAAATCAGGAAAATATTGAAGCTTTGCCACAGATTATATTTGTAGATATATATGCCCTTAATGTCGGGATTCGATTTTCTAGATGCTTATGACAATTTATCCAATACTTTAAAAAATTATTGCAAGACTTATATTATATCTTCAACCATTGACAATAAGGATATCATCCGATCCCGAAATGATAAAAACGTGGTCGCATTTCACGTAAAACCCATTACTAAAGAGTTTCTTGACAAGATAAGTCTCTAAAATTTTAATTGAACGCATCATTTGATAAAAAATTTTTTCAGTAATATCCATATATTTAATGAGTTGTAAAATACTTTTAAAAAAGGTTAATAAAACTCTTGCAGAAGTAAAAAGAAGTATTACTTTTGCACCCGCAACAACGGCGAAGTTCATACAAATACTGTTTTAAATTGAGTAAATAAGGTGTTAGAAATAATCTAAAAATAAATTTGCGAGATAAGAAAAGAAGTATTAGTTTTGCACCCGCTAAGGCTCTAAGTTCATTTTAGAAATTGAGGATTAAGAATTTGGAGAAAATAAGTTTAAAAATATTTTCAAAAAAGCTTGTCAGAAATAAAAAAGGGATTTACCTTTGCACCCCGCAAGAGTGGATGTTCATTGAGAGATTGGGTAGTTAATAGAGAGTGATATTAGAGACGAAAGTTTTTAAAAAACTTCAAAAAAAGCTTGCCGGATTAAAAATTAAGATGTACTTTTGCACCCGCTTCGAGAAACACTAAAGTGAAAAACGAGACGAAAAACAAGAATGATACGTTCATAGACATATTGAATT
>NZ_JBIPPD010000049.1:0-17181 GCF_044368625.1 Flavobacterium sp.
CTGTCCGAAAACAGATTTAGTCGAAAAATACTTATTTTTACCCATCGTTATTTGAATTTTGCAACTCAAAATTACGGTATTTTTAAGAAGCCATTAATTTGGCTTCTTTTTTTATCGGACAACAATGATTACTTTTACTAAATAATATGTAATATTAGGTACAATGGCTAAAAAAAAGCACGAAGATGATCCTTTTACAAGAGTGAAAAAATGGTTCAAAAGAAACTTAACATGGGTATATTTTACCCTTGCAATAATTTTCATACTTTTTCCAAATACGAGTTATTCTCCACTTCATGATGATTGGAATAGTTTACTACAAAAAATAGGTTTCGTAGCATTAACTTCAGGAGTTTTTGCTAGTGTTTTGAAATCAATTCAATTTACAGGACTGTTTCAAGAAGAATTAACTAAAATTATCTCTGGAACTGAATTTTTAAACAATAGAAAAGATTTACCTGAATTATGGAAAAAAATATCAAAATCAATTTATGCAGAGAAATTTCCTGAAATTAGCGAATTGCTTGAAGATAGAATATTAACAACATATTTCCCTATGGATACACATCATTACAATGAAGATTTAGTTGTATCTATAATTATCCACGATATTAGCGAAGATTTTGTAATAAATTATACTCAAACTATTGAGTATTATGCTATTTTAGATTCTGAAGAGAATGAATCTAATATTGTGTACACTGATACAATAACCGATGATTTGGATGTTGAAGAAAAAAATGATTTAATTTCGTTTAAAGTTGAGGGAGTAGAAATAGATTTAGATAAATGTAGGGAAGTAAAGAAGGAAGAAGGAAAAATTAAATATATTCATAGAGTTCCAATAAGAGGTAAAAAGAAATTTAAAATATTTCTTAAAGTTAAAAACACCTATTCTTTAAAGGGAGAAAATGTGAAATTATTGAGATTCAATACAATTACAAAAAATGTAGACGTCACTGTTTGTTACAATAAAGACATAGAAGTTTCGTTTTTCAATGTAGGTCTTGTAAATGATTTTGTACCAATACATGTAGATATGGAAAACACGTTAAGTAGAAGACATAGAGATGATTTAATATTGCCAAGACAAGGATTTGGTTTAAGTTTTAACAAAAGATAAATACAGATATCTAATTATTAATATACATTTGTAAAAACATAATTACTTAATAAACAATAAAAATCAAAACATTATGAAAACACAAGCAGAAATAATTAACGGTAGTGACGGATTAGTAGGTTAAATATATTAAATAATTTTAACATAATTTAGAGGCTAAATAATTAATTTTATTTAGCTTTTTTTATTTAGCAGCAAAATTCATAGTAATTAATCAAATTTAATGTGAAAAATCAATACTTTAATATCGGCAAATAAAGGGTTATTTTAAAATTTTCATTTTCTGACTAACCCCCACCTTCCTTACGAATTTTACTAACTTTGCCCCTATGGCATCAACCGCTTTAAATTCACAAATCCAATCGCTACCCGATAATCCCGGCGTCTATCAGTATTATGATAAAGAAGGGAAAATTTTATACGTCGGGAAGGCCAAAAACTTGCGCAAACGTGTTGCTTCTTATTTCAATAAAATCCACGATACGGCGCGAACCAATGTGATGGTCAAAAAAATTGTGACCATCAAACACATCGTAGTTCCCACAGAAACGGATGCATTGTTGCTCGAAAATAATTTAATTAAAAAATACCAACCACGATACAACGTCTTGTTACGCGACGACAAAAGTTATCCGTGGATTTGTATCAAGAAAGAGCCATTTTCCAGAATATTTTCTACCCGAAGAATGGTCAAAGACGGCTCGGATTATTACGGACCTTACACGAGTTTTAAAACTGTACATACCATTTTGGGTTTAATCAAAGAGTTGTACCCTTTGCGAACCTGTAATTATGATTTGAGTGAAAAAAACATTGAAAATCACAAGTTCAAAGTTTGTCTCGAGTACCACATCGGAAATTGCAAAGGACCTTGCGAAGGTTTTGAATCTTTGGAAGATTATCAGCAGGAAGTAGAAGCCATTCGGCAAATTTTGAAAGGAAATTTCAAAGAAAGCTTGAAAGATTTTAAGAAAAAAATGAATGCTTTGGCCGCCGAAATGCATTTTGAAGAAGCACAAAAGCTGAAGGAAAAAATCGAAATTCTGGAGAATTATCAATCGCGGTCGATGGTAGCCAATCCTAAAATCAACAATATTGATGTCTTTTCGATTGTTTCGGATGAAGGCGCGGCTTATGTCAATTTTTTGCAAATTGCTCATGGATCAATCATTCGATCGCATACATTGGAACTCAAAAAGAAGCTCGACGAAACCGACGAAGAATTGTTAGAACTTGCCATTGTAGAATTACGGGAACGATTCAAATTATTGTCCAGAGAAATCATCGTTCCATTTCCGGTAGAAGTGGGCGAAAATGTAAAAGTAACCGTTCCTCAACTGGGAGACAAAAAACAAATCTTAGAACTTTCGATTCGCAATGCGAAGTTCTACCGAATGGATCAGCTCAAGCAAATGCAAATTGTAGACCCCGACCGACATACCAATCGGATTATGGCCCAAATGAAGAAGGATTTACGGCTTCCCGTCGAACCTCGACACATTGAATGTTTTGACAACTCGAACATTCAAGGAACCAATCCCGTGGGGGCTTGCGTGGTTTTTAAAGACGGAAAACCCAGCAAAAAAGACTACCGCCATTTCAATATAAAAACCGTTGTGGGTCCCGATGATTTTGCCTCGATGGAGGAGGTGGTGTACCGACGTTACAAACGACTTTTGGACGAAAACGAACCCTTGCCCCAACTGATTATTATTGACGGAGGAAAAGGACAACTCTCATCGGCATTGAAAAGTATTGATGCACTTGATTTACGCGGAAAAATTGCGATTGTAGGTATTGCCAAACGATTGGAAGAACTTTTTTATCCTGGAGATTCGGTGCCGTTGTATTTGGATAAAAAGTCGGAAACCTTGAAAGTCATTCAGTACTTGCGGAACGAAGCCCACCGTTTCGGAATCACTTTTCACCGGGACAAGCGAAGCAAAAGTGCGTTGAATTCGTCGATGGAAACCATTCCCGGTATTGGCGAAAAAACGATGCAAACCTTGATTTTACATTTCAAATCGGTCAAGCGATTGAAATTGGCTACCGAAAAAGAAATTTCGGAAGTAATTGGAGTTTCAAAAGCCAAAAAAATTTACGACTTTTACAATACTTCTGTAAATTAAGTGTTTATTAAATTTAAACCTTTGATTGACATGATTTCAATTTTCTTAATTTAATTCTTTACGCCACAAGAGTCGCTTAAAAACCTTCTTATGAAAAAAATTTTTTTCCTTTTACTGCTTTCATTATCGGGTTTTCACTTTTCTTTGGCACAAGAAAAAGAACGCCCAAAAGTAGGTTTGGTTTTGAGTGGTGGCGGGGCTAAGGGTTTGGCACATATTGGGGTTTTGAAAGCCATTGAAGAAGCGGGTGTCAAAATCGATTATATCGGAGGCACCAGTATGGGTGCCATTGTAGGCGGACTTTATGCGTCGGGATATAATGCGGCTCAAATCGATTCTATTTTTAGTGTTTCGGATTTTGACAAACTCCTAAAAGATTACATTCCAAGGTCTTCTAAAAATTTTTATGAAAAAGAAAATGACGAAAGATATGCGTTAACGCTTCCTTTTGACAACTGGAAAATAGGCGTTCCTTATGCCTACTCGAAGGGTTTAAATATTTATGGTCTGCTGAATAAATTGTTCCATAACGACCGTCACATCAGGGATTTCAATCAACTGGCTACCCCTTTTTTGTGCATTGCCACAGATATCGAAACCGGAAAGCAAGTGCTGCTCAATCACGGATATCTTTCGCAAGCCATTATGGCAAGTGCCACTTTTCCTTCGTTGTTTTCGCCTGTTTTATTGGAAAATAAATTACTTATCGATGGAGGTGTGGTCAATAATTATCCTATTGACGAAGTACGGAAATTGGGTGCTGAGTTCATTATTGGGATTGATGTGCAAGATGGATTAAAAACACGGAAGGATTTAAAAAATGCCACTCGCATTCTAGTCCAGATTTCGAATTTGCAAATGATGGACAAAATGAAGTCTAAAAAAGACCTAACCGACATTTACATTAAGCCTGATATTTCGGAGTACAACGTGATTTCGTTTAGCGATGGCAAAGAAATTATCAATAAAGGTGAAGAAGCCACCTTTGGAGTTTATGAAAAATTAAAAGCGTTAGGTTCTAATTATAAAAAACCAAAACTTATTGCAAAACAGGTAGATACGCTCCATATTGAAGAGATCCAAATCAATGCTTTAAAAAATTATACACGGGCTTATATTATTGGTAAACTGGGTTTTAGATCAGGACAGTCCATTACCTACGATCAATTACAAGTAGGAATTGACAATTTAAATGCGACGCAAAACTTTAGCGCATTGGGTTACAGCTTTGAAAAAAAAGCGAACGGAGATGTGTTTCAAATAAATTTAGTCGAAAACCCTGTCCAGTCTTTTTTGCGATTCAGTTTGCATTACGACCATTTGTATAAAAGCGGTGTTTTGGTCAATTTAAACAAGAAGAAAGTTTTGTTTAAAAACGATGTTGCTTCATTAGATGTGATTTTAGGCGACAATATTCGGTACAACCTCGATTATTATATCGACAATGGATTTTATTGGAGTTTTGGATTCAAGTCCCGGTTCAATACATTCAATCGGAATGTTTTAGCGGATTCGCAAACGAGTCCTATTTTTGGTATTGATGGCTTGAATTCCATTAATTTGGATTTTGCCGACTTTTCGAATCAGGCTTATGTACAAACTATTTTTAAACAAAAATTTATTGTTGGTGCCGGAGTGGAATTAAAAAACATCAAGATTGCTTCGGAAACCATTGATAATGACACATCGGTTTTTAGAAGCAATAATTTTGCAAGTGTTTTTGGCTACCTCAAGTACGATTCGTTGGATAACTATTATTTTCCACACGAAGGTTGGTGCTTTTCCGGAAATGTACAATCCTTTTTGTATTCTTCCCGATCCGAAGATTTTACGAAATTCACGTATTTTAAAAGTGAATTCACACGGGCATTTCCTATTTCATCACACCTTACGGCTATTGCAAAAATCGAAGGTGGATTTTCAATTGGAGAAGGCGATAGTCCCTATTTTGATTTCATTTTAGGCGGTTATGGATTCCATAGAATCAATAATTTTGATTATTTCTACGGTTACAATTTTCTAAGTTTGTTTGGAAACAGTTTTGTAAAATCTACTTTGACTTTAGACTATCGGTTTTACAAAAAGCACCATTTCAATTTTGCAGGAAATTTTGCCAATATTGGCAATAAATTATTTGATTCTGATGCTTGGTTGGAACGTCCGAATTACTCGGGTTATGCTTTGGGCTATGGTTTGGAAACCGTCTTAGGTCCCATCGAAGTAAAGCATTCTTGGTCGCCAGAAACCAAAGAGCACTATACGTGGTTCAGTATTGGATACCGATTTTAGCAAAAATTATTGACGCTCTTTTTCTTCTTCGTTTTCAGAAAATGAATCCGGTTCCACCTTAGGTTTTGTGTTTAAAACGCGGTAGAAAAAATATCCTGTAAAACCAATTACAATTCCTTGAGTTGTAATCATAGTGATTAATGCTTCTGTATTCATAGTATTTTTTGTTTTTGCTTTGTCCTAAACTACACTGCAGGAATTTAATTAGTAAGGTGTTTTGCTTGTCGCGATTTTATCGGGACGTTTTCCGCTACAATCTTTTTTGTCTCGTCTTTTTGGAGGAGCTAAAAAAGGATTTTCTCCCGAAACTTCGGGACAACCCCTAACGCAAAATCCTGCAATAAATAAAACGAAGCGGTTTTTTTAAAAAATTATAATGTGGCTCTTCCTTCTCTTCTTCTTTTCAAAAAGGCAACGTAAACCAAGGCACTGATAAAAATAAATAAGCCAAGTAATAAGAATCGGGCAAAATTCAAATACATAATTTGATCTTCCAGTTGTGCAATTACGACGGGGTCAGTTGCAGCAGCAATTTTATCCCTAATTCCAGCATGCATAACTGTTTTTACAATCGAACCATTATCCAAATTCCAGCCATTTCCAGAAAAGAAACTCGATACATTTCCCGACCAATCATTGTTTAAAGGTTTGAATAACGAACCGATAAAAATGATAATCAACATAATGGGTGTAACAAATTTGATAATGAATTTATAAATAATAGGCACTTGAATATCAGCACCACTCGTAATTTCTGCCCATCCTTTTTTCATTCCAAAAATCCATGAGAATAAAATGGTTTCGAGCATGGCAAAAACCACCAAACTCACGGTTCCAGCCCAATAATCATATTCGTCAAAAACACCTTCTTGGAAGAAAATAACCGTTGGTAAGCCCATCAATAAAATCAAAAATCCAAATGACCAAGCACCTTTATTTTGACCCCAATTGAATTCGTCTTTCATAAAACCCATCCAAGGAGTTCCCATTGCTAAAGACGAAGTGATTCCGGCAAAAAACAACAATCCAAACCAAAACAAGCCTGCAAACGCTGCCAATATTGGACCCCATTGTTGAAATAAATACGGCATGGTTTGAAACGCCATTCCAAAGCCTGCATTTTGTAAAACCCAGTCCAACCCTAAATATCCAGCAGCAATTGGAATAACAATCAAGCTTCCTAAAACTACTTCTACAAACTCGTTCATGAATCCTGCCGAAACCGCATTTAAAGCAATATCATCTTTGGAGCTCATGTAAGCCGCATAGCATTGAATGGTTCCCATTCCTACCGAAAGTGTGAAAAATATCTGTCCAGCCGCCGCCATCCACACTTTTAAATCTAAAATGGAGTCGTATTGAGGTGTCCATAAAAAGTTCAAACCGTCCCAAGCATTGGCATTTGGAAATAATTCAGAAGCACCGCTTGTTCCTAATGTTAATCCTCTAACGGCTAAAATAACACCAAATAGAATTAATAACGGCATTCCTATTTTGGCTACTCGTTCAATTCCTTTCAAACCTTTTGAAAGGATGTACGTATTTAATAGTAAACAAAGAATGTAAAAAACAACCGCTTCGTAGGGAATTCCAGTACTGGATTTTGAAATATCTACATAATTATTAAAAAATTGTGCCACGTTACTTTGACTCATTCCTTCAAAAGTTCCCGCAAGGGAATGGTAAACATAGGACATCGTCCAAGATTCAATGTAACAATAATAAGCCGCAACAGCAACGTTGGTAAAAATCCCGAAAACACCAATATACTTCAAAATTCGACCTTTTACCATCGAATCCAATATATAAGGCGTACTGTGGTTCCCAAATTTTCCGCCAAAACGCCCTGAAGCCCACTCAATGTAAAGCAACGGAATTCCCATTAGTAAAAAACAGATAAGATACGGAATGATAAAAGCACCTCCGCCATTTTGGACTGCTTGAACCGGAAATCTAAGAAAATTACCCAACCCCACTGCGTTTCCTGCCATAGCTAGAATCAATCCGACTCTAGAACCCCAAGCTTGCGTATCTTTTGACATATAATGTTTTCAAATTGTTAATGAAAACCAAAGATAAAAAAACAATTGTAAAAAGATAAAAAAACAATAAAAAGCTTATAATCGAACAAAATATATCCATATTTTTTGTGTTAAATATTGCATAAAAAACTATATTTGGAACCACAAATCAATTAATCAATTAAGTCTATGTCTATTTGGAGAAGAAAATCATTAGCACTTTTGATGGCCGAAGCCTCAGAGGATGAAAAAGGTTTAAAGAGAACATTGTCATCTAGAGCTTTGGTAGGCTTAGGAATTGGAGCTATTATTGGAGCAGGATTATTTTCATTAACTGGAATTGCAGCTGCAGATCATGCAGGTCCTGCGGTAACCTTGTCATTTGTTTTGGCAGCTGTAGGTTGTGCGTTTGCAGGTTTGTGTTATGCAGAATTTGCCTCAATGATTCCAGTTGCAGGAAGTGCTTACACTTATTCGTATGCTACGATGGGAGAATTTGTAGCTTGGATTATTGGTTGGGATTTAGTTCTTGAATATGCGTTAGGGGCTGCAACGGTTGGCGTGAGCTGGGGTTCTTATTTAAATAAATTATTGGCACAATTTGGCATGACCATTCCCCCAGAATTTTCAAGTGCACCATCAGAAGGGGGTATTATAAATTTGCCAGCTATTTTTATTGTTTGCTTATTGTCGCTATTATTAATAAGAGGAACAAAAGAATCAGCATTTGTAAACAATATATTAGTAGTGATGAAATTGATTGTAGTAATCATTTTTATCGTATTAGGTTGGCAATACATCAATCCTGATTTTCATGTGCCGTATATTCCAGCATTTGTGCCAGAGCATATTGATCCTGCAACAGGTGAAAAAGTAGGCGAATTTGGAGGAATGTCGGGAATTGCTGCAGGAGCAGGCTTGGTATTTTTTGCATTTATTGGTTTTGATGCCGTTTCTACTGCTGCACAAGAAGCAAAAAATCCTCAAAAAGGAATGCCTATCGGAATATTAGGCTCGTTAGCAATTTGCACTATTTTATATGTACTTTTTTCCTATGTAATGACAGGATTAGTTCCTTATACAGAATTTAAAGGGGATGCTTCTCCGGCCGCAACGGCGTTTGCCGTAACAGGATATAGCTTCTTGCAAACGGGACTTATTGTAGCTATTCTGGCGGGTTATACTTCAGTAATTTTAGTAATGTTGATGGGACAAAGCCGTGTTTTTTATTCAATGAGTAATGATGGACTGTTGCCAAGATTCTTTGGGGATATCCACAAGAAATTTAGAACTCCATGGAAAACAAATATTTTCTTTATGTTTTTCGTAAGTATTTTTGCAGGATTTGTTCCAATTAAAGACTTGGGTCACATGGTTAGTATAGGTACATTGTTTGCCTTTTCTTTAGTGTGTCTTGGGATTTTAATAATGCGGAAAAAAATGCCAGATGCAGTTCGATCCTTTAGAGTGCCACTGGTTCCTTTCGTACCAATAGCTGGAATTGCAGTTTGTTTCTACTTAATGTATTCCTTACCGGGGGAAAGTTGGTTCAGGCTATTTATTTGGATGGCAATTGGGGTATTGATTTATTTTATTTACGGTAAAAGTCGCTCGAAATTGAACAACTCGCAATAAATTATAATGAAATTTTTAAAGGCACTAATGATTTAATTGTTAGTGCTTTTTTTTGTTCAATAAATATTTCGCAATAATCACGATCAAAAAATTAATTTTTACGATATTTGTCTTATGGAAACAACTTGGACAGGTTTATTGTCTCATTTAAAATTCCTCATTAAGAGGAATCCGGAATGACTTCAATTAGATAATTAGTCAATCAGAAAATGAGCTAATTATCTAACTACAATACCCATTTTCTAATTATCTAATTCCCACATTATCTAATTAAAAAGTTATGCCATTATATCATAAACTAGGAAAATTTCCTCAAAAACGCCACACTCAATTTGAGAAACCAGAAGGTGGACTTTATTACGAACAACTTTTTGGAACAGAAGGATTCAACGGACATTCTTCACTATTATACCATGTCCATCGTCCTACACAAGTCAAAGAAATTTTGTCTTCCACAGATGTAGAACCCAAAATTGCCATCGGGAAAAACATTAAATCTTTATTGTTAAAAGGTTTTGAATTAAAACCAGCCGATGATTTTTTAGACAGTCGAAAAGCCATGTTGGTCAACCGCGATTGCACCATTGGTCTTGCTGCACCAAGAAAGTCACTGCGTGATTATTTCTATAAAAATGCCGATGCCGACGAAATGATTTTCATACACAAAGGTTCAGGAACGCTTCGTACGATGTTGGGAAATATTCCTTTCGAATACGGCGATTACCTAATTATCCCACGCGGAATTATTTACCAAATTGATTTTGATACTGAAGAAAATCGACTGTTTTATGTTGAATCTTTTGCTCCATTTTACACTCCAAAACGTTATAAGAACGAATCAGGTCAGCATTTAGAGCACTCGCCATTTTGCGAACGCGATTTTAAATTGCCAACCGAATTGGAAACGCACGACGAAAAAGGCGATTTCGTTATCAAAATGAAAAAAGAAGGAATGCTACACGAAGTGGTTTATGCCACGCATCCTTTTGACGTTGTAGGTTGGGACGGATATAATTTTCCTTATGCTTTCAGCATTCACAATTTCGAACCAATTACAGGTCGCGTACATTTACCTCCGCCAATCCACCAAACATTTGAAACATCCACTTTTGTAGTGTGTTCATTTGTGCCAAGATTATACGACTACCATCCAAAATCCATTCCTGCTCCTTACAACCACAGTAATATCGACAGCGATGAGGTTCTTTATTATGTAGATGGCGATTTTATGTCTCGAAATAATATCGAGCAAGGTCACATTACTTTGCACCCTAAAGGAATTCCGCACGGTCCAGCACCTGGAGCTATGGAACGAAGCATCGGTCACAAAGGAACTGAAGAGTTAGCCGTTATGGTCGATACATTTCGCCCTTTAATGGTTACCGAAGAAGCAATGGGAATCGACGATGGAAAGTATTACAAATCTTGGGTGGAATAAAAATTAGGAGCGAATGGCTCGGGCTTTTTGGGTAATCCATATTCCCGCCTTCCTTCCACATCTCCCGAGAAAAACGGGAGGATGTTCCCTCCAGTCGGGGCTAAAAAATTAAATCATAAATCGCTCGTCATAAGTACAGCGCTATAAAACAAAATACAATGTCAAAGGAAATAAAAAACGTAGAATACGGATTAGAAAAAATATTTGAAGGAGCTCAAGACTTCTTGCCACTTTTAGGAACAGATTACGTAGAATTCTATGTAGGAAATGCAAAACAAGCCGCTCATTTCTACAAAACAGCTTTCGGATTTCAATCACATGCTTATGCAGGATTGGAAACAGGAATGAGAGACAGAGCATCTTATGTGTTGAAACAAGACAAAATTCGTTTGGTTTTAACCACGGCTTTAAAAAGCGATTCTCCCATTGGCGAACACGTAAAAAAACACGGTGATGGTGTCAAAATAGTAGCACTTTGGGTAGAAGACGCCCGTTCTGCTTACGAAGAAACAATGAAACGTGGAGCAAAATCCTACATGGAACCAACCGTAGAAACCGACGAAAACGGCGAAGTGGTTCGTGCAGGAATTTATACGTATGGCGAAACGGTTCACATGTTTGTAGAACGCAAAAACTACAAAGGCGACTTTTTGCCTGGTTATAAAAAATGGGAATCGGATTACAATCCAGCGCCAACAGGTTTAAAATACATCGATCACATGGTAGGAAATGTGGGTTGGAACGAAATGAATACTTGGGTAAAATGGTACGAAGACGTGATGGGATTTGTCAATTTCCTATCGTTCGACGACAAGCAAATAACAACTGAATATTCGGCTTTGATGTCCAAAGTAATGTCCAACGGAAACGGTAGAATCAAATTTCCAATCAACGAACCCGCCGAAGGAAAGAAAAAATCGCAAATTGAAGAGTATTTGGATTTTTACGAAGGTTCGGGCGTACAGCACATTGCAGTAGCTACAGACGACATTTTGACCACCGTTGCCGATTTACGTTCCCGCGGTATTGAATTTTTATCCACACCACCACAAGCGTATTATGATGCAGTTCCATTCCGATTAGAAGCACACAACCATAAATTACAAGAAGACATCAATAAATTGATGAGTCTTGGAATTATGATTGATGCCGATGAAGAAGGCTATTTATTGCAAATTTTTACCAAACCTATTGAAGACCGACCCACTTTGTTTTTTGAAATCATTCAACGAATGGGAGCCCGAGGTTTTGGTGCTGGAAACTTTAAAGCGCTTTTTGAAAGTATTGAAAGAGAACAAGAGAAAAGAGGAACTTTGTAAAACATTTCGATTATTTTAACGATAAATTAAATTTTCAACCAATATCGAGCTTATTATTGTCAAATAAATGTTAAAGTCAATTTTTTTTGATTTAAATCGCAATGTGTGTATTACTTTTGCACTCGAAAAATAAGAGGGGGTGGTTCCCTTCGAATTTTAATGTAAATTTTCATAATTTATAGTTTTTTGGTTGGTTAATAGCATAAAAACTCAGTCATTCTTGGCTGGGTTTTTTTGTTTACATACTTTTGGAACAGAAGTTGTATATTGAGTAAAAAAAAAGCTATGAATAAGATATTAATTTTTACACTGTTTCTCATAACAGTCAGTTTCGCCCCCCAAAAAGAGCGTGCCTTTAAAGAAGGCGAATGGTTTAAATTCCGAATACATTACGGAATTGTCAACGCGGGTTACGCCACGATGGAAGTCAAAGAGGCCGTAAAGAACAATAAAAAAGTGTACCACGCCATTGGTAAAGGTTTTACCACCGGGATGACCAAATTTTTCTTTAAAGTCGAAGATAATTACGAAAGTTATTTTGACAAAGAATCGGGAGTTCCATACCAATTTGTTCGGAAAATTGACGAAGGTGGTTATACTAAAAATCAAGAAGGATTCTTTAATAACTCCAATCATACCATTACAGTAAAAGATTATAAACATAAATCTGAAAAAAGTTTTATAGTTCCTGCCAATACACAAGATATTTTATCAACATTTTATTACCTTCGTAACCACCCAGATATTGATAAATTAAAAGTGGGAGAGTCAATCGCTATTGATATGTTTTTTGACGACGACACGACAAAATTTAAATTAAAATATCTTGGAAACGAAGACATTAAAACAAAATTTGGAACAATACCCACAATGATTTTTAGACCTTATGTTCAATCAGGTCGCGTTTTTAAAGAACAAGAAAGTTTGACGGTTTGGATTTCTGATGACGACAATAAGATGCCCATCAGAATCAAAGCCAGTTTAGCTGTTGGGTCGTTAAAGGCTGATTTGGACGCTTTCAAAGGTTTAAAACATTCTTTTTCCGTAAAAGCTAATTAAAATGATTACAGCACACCGCGAAGATTTATTAGATCAAATAGAACTAAAGTATAAAAAACTCGACCAAAAAACCGATACCCATCTAGAAGGTTTGTTATGGTCAAAACCCATAACGTATTGGGATTATATTCAAACGGACGCCCTACTAAATCTTCAGGTGCAACGCACTACATTACCCGACGAAATGGTATTTATTATGTACCATCAAGTCAACGAATTGATTTTTAAAATGATTTTGTGGGAAATGGAGCAACTCTGTCATACCGACCAACCAGAAACTGCCTACTTTACCGAAAAACTCATGCGAATCAGTCGCTATTTCGATATGCTAACCACTTCTTTCGACATTATGGGCGACGGCATGGAAGTGGATCAGTACATGAAATTTAGAAATACGCTCACTCCCGCCAGCGGATTTCAAAGTGCCCAATACCGTTTGATTGAATTTGCCTCCACCGATTTAATCAATTTAATTGACTTCCGATTTAGAGCATCAATCGACAGAAATACATCCTACGAACACGCTATGGAACATTTATATTGGCAAGCTGCTGGTAAAGATTACCATACCAATGAAAAGTCGTTTTTATTAAAAGAGTTTGAACGCAAATACAAAAAGGAATTTTTGTCTTACATGGAAGAGTATAATACCATCAATATTTGGCAAAAATTCAAACAACTTCCTCTTGAAGATCAAAAAAACGTAGATTTAATTAATGCCATGCGTCATTACGATCATACCGTCAACATTACGTGGGTGATGCAACATTTAAACACCGCCAAAAAGTACATCGAAGGCAGCGGTAAAGGAAACGGCGAAGCAACCGGTGGAAGTGATTGGAAAAAATACATGCATCCAAAATACCAGCGAAGAATATTTTTCCCAGAACTATGGAGTAAACAAGAACTCGATAATTGGGGCGAAGACGCGAGCTTTAGCGAACAGGCGAAGCAAAAATAGATTAACTGCATAAACAAACACTTTTGAAAAGATTATCATCCTTATTGTTATTGTTGATTTTAGCATTATCTTGTAACGAAAAAAAAGCGAAAAAAGAAGTTGCACCAACAATAGAAAAACCAACACCAGTTGTTATTGAATTTGGCTTCAACCTCAATGAATTTGATGTTGTCCGCGACACAATTCAAAGCGGCGATACCTTTGGAAGCATTCTTTCGAGTCAAAACCTGGGCAACAATAAAGAATACGACATCACTCAAAAAGTAAAGGATTCCTTCAATCTTCGAAACATCCGTATCGGAAAAGAATATACGCTGTTACGTTCTAAAGATACTGCCAAAATCCTAAAAGCATTTATCTACAAAGCCGATATTGCCCATTATTATGTAGTCGATTTGAGGGATTCAACAAGGGCCTACAAAAAACAACTTCCCATTACCATAAAACGACGAACTATTGCTACTGAAATCAACGGTTCACTTTCCGCCACTTTAGATGAGGCAGGTGTTCAACCGGCGATGGCACAAAATTTAGCCGACATTTATGCCTATTCGGTCGATTTCTTCAAAATCCAAAAAGGCGATCGATTTGCCGTAACTTTCAACGAAAAATACATCAACGACACCATTTATGCAGGTGTGGAAAGTCTCGAAGCTTCATTTTTTATCCACAAAGGAAAAAAAATATATGCTTTTCCGTTCAAGCAAGATACCACTTCACGACGCGTCGATTATTATGACGAAGAAGGCAAAGTATTAAAAAACATGTTTCTAAAAGCACCACTTAAATTTGGATACCGCATTTCCTCACGCTTTTCTAAAAACAGGTTTCATCCCGTTCAAAAAACCTTCAAGGCCCACAAAGGAACTGATTATGCTGCAAACCACGGAACACCTATTGTAACCACCGCTTCAGGCGTTGTGGAACGAACAGGGTACACTGCCGGAAACGGAAATTATGTAAAAGTCAAACATTCCAGCACCTATTCGACACAATACTTACACATGTCTAAAATTTTGGTCCGTCGCGGTCAACGAGTAGGTCAAGGAGAAGTAATCGGAAAAGTAGGAAGTACAGGCTTAGCAACCGGGCCACATGTGTGCTATCGTTTCTGGAAAAACGGTGTTCAAGTCGACCCTCTAGTGCAAAAGCTCCCCAATTCTGAACCTATGAATGCCAAATTCAAACCGCGTTTTATGCAAGAGATGACGCCTTTGAAAAAAGAGCTCGACAGTATTGCAGCCTTGAAATTCAAAAATTAAATTACTTTTACGAGCTTCTCCCGAAACTTTGGGGCTGCTATCCATTTCAATTTTTTGTCAAAACACTTTATTTTCTCATAGGAAAATAGTAGCGTTTTTTTTTCTGCAAAATTTCCATTTCTATCAGGGCTAAAAAATCATAACAATAAGATTACAAACTTATGTTGTAAATTTGCACCTCATTAGCAAAAAATAAATCAGTATGAACTTTAGTACTATATCTCCAATTGAAACCGCTTCGTGGAAAGCATTAGAAAATCATTTTCAAGAAATTAAAGATGCTTCAATGCAACAAATGTTTCAACAAGATCCCACACGAGCCGAAAAATTTAGCCTGCAATGGAATGACTTTTTAGTGGATTTTTCTAAAAACAGAATTAATGATGAAACGCTAAATTTACTTCTAAAATTAGCCGACGATGTGCAACTTAAAAGTGCTATTTCCAGTTATTTTACAGGCGAAGCCATCAATAAAACCGAAGATAGAGCCGTTTTACACACCGCTTTGAGAGCGCCTAAAAGTGCTGAGGTTAAGATAAGCGGAGTCAATATCATACCCGAAATTTTCGAAGTAAAAGAAAAAATAAAAATCTTTACCAACGAAGTAATTTCTGGAAAACGCAAAGGATTTACAGGAAAAAACTTTACAGACGTTGTTAATATTGGTATTGGTGGTTCAGATCTCGGACCTGCAATGGTGGTAGAAGCCTTGCAATATTATCAAAATCACTTGAATGTACACTTTATTTCAAATATCGACGGCGATCATGTACATGAATTATTGAAGAAAATAAATCCCGAAACCACGCTTTTCGTCATTGTTTCTAAAACCTTTACCACCCAAGAAACATTGACCAATTCCGAAACTATCAGAGAATGGTTTTTGCAATCTGCAAAACAAAGTGACGTGGCCCAGCATTTTGTGGCGGTTTCTACCAATATTCAAAATGTAACGAATTTCGGTATTGATGCCAATAATGTTTTTCCAATGTGGGACTGGGTTGGTGGCCGTTTTTCATTATGGAGTGCCGTTGGATTGACCATCAGTTTGTCAGTTGGTTACGATAATTTCAATGCGTTATTAGCAGGAGCCAACGAAATGGACGAACATTTTAAAACTACCGATTTCGACCAAAACATTCCCGTAATTCTTGCTTTACTGAGCATTTGGTACAATAATTTTTATGGAGCCGAAAGCGAAGCAATTATTCCGTACACCCACTATTTACAAAAGTTAGCACCGTATTTGCAACAAGGAATTATGGAAAGCAACGGTAAAAGTGTCGACAGAAACGGCGATAAAGTCAATTATCAAACCGGAACCATTATTTGGGGCGAACCGGGTTCGAATTCGCAACACGCTTTTTTTCAGCTGATTCACCAAGGGACAAAACTAATTCCAACGGATTTCATCGGATTTTTAAAACCACTTTATAGCGACAATAATCATCATAATAAATTGATGTCCAATTTCTTTGCACAAACAGAGGCACTTTTGAACGGAAAAACCGAAGATCAAGTACGTGCAGAGTTTACAAAACTTCAATACTCAAACGGTCAAGCGGAATTTTTAACCCCATTTAAAGTTTTTGAAGGAAATAAACCTACCAATACTATCTTAATCGAAAAATTAACCCCTAAATCCTTAGGATCATTAATTGCGATGTACGAACATAAGATTTTTGTGCAAGGAATAATTTGGAATATCTTTAGTTACGACCAATGGGGTGTGGAATTGGGTAAACAGCTGGCGAATTCGATTTTAAATGAAATCAATTCAGGAACAGTAAATGTACATGATAGTTCTACAACTGCACTTCTGAACTATTTCCTTAATTGTAAAGTTTCACAACATTGTTGATGGCATTTCCTCCCCTTCGGGGTTTTCTTTGGAGGCGTAGCCGTAAAAGAAAACCCCGAAGGGGAAAGATAAAAAAGTTGATTA
>NZ_JBIPPD010000231.1:0-4887 GCF_044368625.1 Flavobacterium sp.
GCGGGATTTAAAGAAATATGTAACGGAGTTGAGTAAGGAGCAAATTGAAGAACAAATTATTGAATTGTACCTTAAATTTCCAGAAGTAAAAACGTATTACGACTTTGTTTTTAATCCTAATGAAGATAAACTACTGCGTGAAGCAAAAGTTAAAATTAGCAATGAATATTTTCCAATAAATGGAAAACGCCCAAAGATGCGTCGTTCAACTGCACAGAAAATCATCAAACATTTTAGAACTTTAGGCGTTGATGCATATGTTGTGGCCGACATTATGTTGTACAACATCGAGATTGCACAAGTATTTTCGGGGAGTAATCGAATAGGAAGCGACACTTTTTACAAAAGTTTTTATACTTCGTTCAGTCAAAGTGTTTCTTTTTTGATTGCGCAAGGAATTTTAGACGATTTTAAAGAGCGGTTGAATAAAATTACCCAAACAAGTATTCAACAAAAGTGGTACAACTACTATGAATTTTCTGCTATTCTAGAACGCTTAGACTATTAGGTTGAAAAGTTTTTTTTTCTAATAAAAAATTAAATGGTGTTGCTATTGCTTTATTTAGGTGTATTTTTGCAAAAATCACACCTATTTTCATGCTAGACATCAGCCCAATTGTACAAAACGAAGAAAAAAAAATACTTTACGACTACCAAAAAAACGATATTGATGCCATTTTTGAAAGAATGGACAATACTCCGTCGAACTATCATTTGCTGTACCAACTCCCGACGGGTGGCGGAAAGACGGTAATTTTCTCAGAAATTGTTAGGCGTTATTTAGAATACCACGATAAGAAAGTAGTGGTTTTAACGCATCGAATTGAACTTTGCAAGCAAACGTCGAAAATTTTAAAAGGATTTGGCGTAAAAAATAAAGTCATCAACAGCAAAATCAAGTTACTTGAAGACCAAGAAGATTATTCATGTTTTGTGGCAATGGTGGAAACCCTAAAAAACCGTTTGAACGATGAACTTTTGGCCATTGAAAATGTTGGTTTAGTAATTATTGATGAGGCACATTACAATTCGTTTCGAAAACTATTCGGTTCGTTTTTCAATGCGTTTATATTAGGAGTAACTGCAACACCGCTTAGTTCGAACATCAAAAAACCGATGAACGAAAACTACAGTGAACTTCTTATTGGGGACACTATTTCATCACTTATTGAAAAAGGTTTTTTGGCGAAAGCCATAACTTACACCTATAATGTCGGGTTGAGTTCTTTAAAAGTAGGTATTAATGGCGATTACACCGTGAAATCATCAGACGATTTATATTCCAATATGGTGATGCAAGAAATGCTTTTGCATTCTTATACCGAAAAATCTTTGGGCAAAAAAACACTAATTTTCAATAACGGAATCAACACATCTTTGTACGTTTATGAAACTTTTCGTGCAGCAGGATTTGACATTCGCCACTTAGACAACACCCATAATAACGAGGATAGAAGGGAAATTTTAAACTGGTTCAAAAAAACACCTGATGCTATTTTAACCTCTGTAGGCATTTTAACCACAGGATTTGACGAGCCTACAGTCGAAACAATAATATTGAATCGAGCTACCAAATCACTGACGCTTTATTATCAAATGATAGGTCGTGGTTCTCGAAAGTTAGAAAATAAAGACACTTTTAACGTCATTGATTTGGGAAACAATGCCGCCCGTTTCGGGTTATGGAGCGAACCTGTCAATTGGCAACATATTTTTAAATCGCCCGAATATTATCTGGAAAATTTGAGAGCAGATGACGAGATTGAGTTGCATTTCAAATATCAAATGCCATTGGAATTGCGTGCTAAATTTAAAAACACACCCGATATTGATTTTGACGTAGAAGAAGTGCACAAAAAGGCCATTGCTCAAAATGAACGGTCGAAAGTGGTTTTAGACCAGTCGTTGGAACAACACGCTATAATGTGTGTGTACAATACTGAATCTATTAACGAAGCCAAAATGCTGTCGAGAGAATTGGCAGACGACATTGAATGTCGAATAAAAAGATATTCGAACTGCTTGAGTCATTGCAGTAAAAATTACCGGGAATGGCTTGTAGAAGATTACAAACTCAAATTGACGTTATTAATTGGTAAAAAATATCGGGAGAAAATATTTGCCGAAGAAGATTAAATCGTGTGTTCGAAACCTTTTTTTACAATATTTCGTTTTCCAAAATGTAAAATTGCCAATGCCAAAAATGTCGAACCGATAAAAATAAGCGAAATAGGCAAAAGGCTGTCTGTTACAAAAATACCAACTGCAACAGACGCTAACGACCCCAATCCCATTTGAACCGCTCCCATAACAGCTGAGGCACTACCGGCATTTTTCTCGAAAGGTGCCAAGGAAAGTGCCGTTGTATTCGGGTTGCAAAATCCCAAACATCCTAAAAACAGAAATAGAATAACAATTACGCCGTAAAGTCCAAACCAATTGAAGTATAAACCAACTGCAAAAATAAAACTAATTAAAAACTGCAGTTTCAAACCAATGCCTATCAACTGTTCGCTTGAATAAAATCGAAGTAAATACGAATTCAACTGACTTGTGCCGATAAAACTGATGGACAGAAAAGCAAAAATCCAACCGTACATTTTAGCATCAACGGTAAAAATATCCATAAAAATTACAGGCGAACTTGCTACATAGGTAAACAATCCCGAGAAAGCAACGCCCCCCGTAAAGGCATACGTATAAAACTGGGGTTCCTTCAATACGATCAAAAAATTATTTATAATAGGTTTCGGTCGAAGTGAAATGGAAGTATCGGGTTGATAAATACTTTTCAGAAAAAATTTGGATGCCAACAATACTGCGATTCCCATAAAAGTCAAGACTAAAAAAACCATATGCCAGCCGTAATCTGCAGTAATATAGCCTCCAAGTGTTGGAGCCAACATCGGCGATAATCCCAAAACCAACATTAACTTCGCAAAAACTTTAGGAATTTCTTTTACAGGAAATAAATCTCTGACCATCGTAATCGCTGCAACCGAAGCACCGCAACTTCCAACGGCTTGAATAAAACGCAATCCAATAAAATAATCGATAGAAGTTACAAAATAACACGCAAGTGAAGCCAAAATATAGACCATCAATCCTATATATAAAGGTGTTTTTCGCCCAAAACGATCCAATAAAGGACCGTAAAGCAACTGACCCACCGAAATCCCGATAAAATAACTTGATAATGTCAATGAAACATTACTGACAGAAGTTTTTAAATCGGCAGCAATACCAGTAAAACCAGGCAAATACATATCAATTGAAAAAGGTCCAAGTGCCGTCATACTGCCAAGAACCAGTACCAATGAGAAATATTTGTTCTTATCCATTAAAAGTGTACTTTTTTTAAGCGAGCAAAGGTAATTGAAGTCAGCAAAAATAAGTACCAATTTTCAAATTGAAATTCATAAACTTTTTATAAAAAGCAGACTGAAATAGGGTAGGACTCTAAAAAGCAGTAATTTTGATATACAAAATTTTATTTTGCATATTAAATTTTTATAAATCTAAATAAACAGCGATGCATATAGTAATAGTAGGAGGTGGGTTTGCCGGAATTAATTTAGCAAAAGAGCTCACCAATGAACCTGATATTCAAGTAACTTTGATTGATAAAAATAATTACAATTTCTTTCCACCGCTTATTTATCAAGTAGCAACCGCTTATTTAGAGCCTTCGAGTATAAGCTATCCTTTTAGAAAATTTTTTGCTGGAAAAAAAAACCTAACTTTTCGATTGGGAGAAGTTTTACGGGTAAATCAAACAGAAAACACAGTCATTTTAAATAATGGGGAAGTGGAGTACGACCAACTCGTTTTTGCTTCAGGAGCCGAAACCAGTTTTTTTGGAATGGAAAATGTGCAAAAAAACGCCATTCCGATGAAAACCTTGAATGATGCAATTGAAATGCGTAATAAGTTGCTCCAAAACATGGAAAAAGCCGTGCTGACAAAAAATATTAGAGAACGCCGAAAATTATTGACTGTGGTTGTGGCAGGTGGAGGACCAACAGGAGTAGAGGTTTCTGGAATGTTAGCCGAAATGCGAAACGGTATTTTAAGAAAAGAATATCCCGAATTAGAGACAGCAGCCAGTAATTTATACCTCGTTGACGGTGGAAACGCGTTGCTTTCGCCAATGTCTGAAGCGTCTCAAAAAGACACATTTGATGCCTTAACAAAAATGGGAGTGGTGGTCAAACTCAACACGCGAGTGACTGATTTTAAAGACGATATGGTTTATTTTGGGAATGGCGAGACCATTGCAACTAAAAATTTAATTTGGGCCGCAGGAGTTTCGGCAAAACAATTTGAAGGAATTGCTGCTGAAAGTTATGGCCGAGGTCGAAGAATGGAAACCGATACTTACAACAAGGTGAAAGGAACTTCAAATGTTTTTGCTATTGGCGACACTTCGATCATGACTACTGATGTACATTTTCCAGCGGGACATCCACAAGTGGCACAAGTTGCAATTCAGCAAGGAAAAAATTTAGCCAAGAACTTCTGTAACCTTCTTCGAAATAAACCGATGACAGCTTTTTCTTATTACGACAAAGGTTCGATGGCAATTATTGGAAAAAACAAAGCAGTAGTTGACATCCCAAAACCGAAAATGCATTTCAAAGGCTTTTTTGCTTGGTTGGTTTGGTTATTTATTCACCTAATTTCACTAATAACTTACCGAAATCGACTTAAAACCTTTTATAACTGGATGGTAGCTTATTTCGCCAAAGACCAATCGTATCGTATGATTATACGACCCGAAAAAGATAGAGCAATATAAAAAGTGTGATATTTTATAAGTTTATTGCAAAAAATTGTAAGCAAAAAATGTACTAATTAACATATTTTTGACTTGTAAAAACCCAATTA
>NZ_JBIPPD010000230.1:0-4887 GCF_044368625.1 Flavobacterium sp.
TCGACTATTAAAAACAGTTTGATTCAAACCCATTCTAAAATTAGAAACGCCAACTTAGACAACGCAATGATTGGAAATCACGCCATTTTTGATGGAAATTTTAGTTCTATCAGTATTGGAGATTATTCGGTTTTGGAGTAGAAAGAATTTAGTGCGAGAACATTTTATTGAACGTTTTGAAAATTTTAAATCGCTCGCAAAGTCGCAAATATTGAATTGGTAACTTAACGTCTTTGCGTCTTTACGAGAAAAAAACTAGAAATTTGGGTTGTATTTTACCCGTTTTTCCGCGTGAGGGATAGTAGTGGAGCTCTCCCGATTTTTCATCGGGAAGCGGGAACGAATAGCCCGACCCGCCGGGGCACGCCCAAAAAGAAGGGGCTAAATTTGTAGCCAACTTTTCGTGAAAATAAAATTAAAAATGAAGAAATTAATCATAGGTTTTTGGCTCATTACAAGCAGTATTTCGGTTTTTGCACAAGAAGAGCCGGACGATATTGCTTTGGTTAATAATGAATTTCAGTTGGCGTATTACGAATCCTTGAAACAAAAAGGCATCGAAAACCATGATCGGGCTCTGGAATCTTTGGGAAAATGTTTGGAACTTCAACCCAATAATGCAGCGGTTTTTAACGAATTGGGTCGGAATTATTTGAAACTTAAAAAGTACAAAGAGGCCTACGATTCATTTGAAAAAGCGTCGCAAATAGATCCGAAAAACAGATGGTACTTGCATGGGATGTACGACGTTACCTATCAAACGCAAGATTACAATCAGTCGATTGTATTGGTTACAAAATTGATTCCATTTGACGCCAGTTACAAAGAGGATCTGACGTCGTTGTACATGTACACCCAACAGTTTGACAAAGCACTTGCTTTAATTAATGAACTCAATGAAAGTGTTGGAAGATCCGAAAAAAGAGAGAATTATAAAAAACAAATTCTGCAAGATGCTCGGTATCAAACGGGGGAAAAAGAGGAACTTTTAAAATTGATTAGCGAAAATCCCAAAGACGAATCCAACTACATTTCGTTGATTTATTTGTATTCCAACAGTAATCAGGAAGAAAAAGCGATGGAAGTGGCCAAAAAATTGGAACTCGCAATTCCAGAATCCGATTGGGCTCAAGTCGGGTTATTTAAATTTCATTTGAACAATAACGACGGGGCAAAAGCCGTTAAGTCTATGAATCAAATTTTGACAAGCGGCAAAATCGACAATAAAATCAAACACAGAGTGTTGAATGAGTTTTTAATTTTTGCCAAAAATAACCCGGGTTTTGAAGCCGATTTATTCAAAGCCGTTTCTAATTTTAAATCTGAGAAGGAAATTGCTGTTGCAAAGGAAATTGGGAAATTTTTTCAAAGCAAAAACGATTGGAACCAAGCAAAGTTGTATTATGAAATGGATTTGGCCAATAATCCGAATGATTTAGAAACGGCATTGTTATTGTTTCAAAGCTATGTACAACTGCAACAATTTGAAATGCTGGCTAAGAAATCGGAGGCGATGACGGAACTTTTTCCTTCGCAACCTGATTTGTATTATTTTGCGGGATTGGCGAATAATCAGCTCAAAGTTTTTGGCAAAGCCAAAGATTTTCTCGAATTGGGATTGGACTATGTGATTGAAAATAAAGCCTTGGAAATCAATTTTAACATACAACTTGGGGAAGCATATAACGGTTTGGGCGACCAAAAAAAGAAAGAACTGCATTTTAAAAAAGCAGACCAACTATTAAAAAAATAAAATAAAAAATGATTTCAAATAAATGGTTTTTGTGGATAACAGTAGTTTTTTTAGCAACTGCATCGTGCAAACCCAAAAAATTAATTTCGGAAGCAACAGCAAGCAAACCAATGAAGGCGGAAAAAATAATCCGAAATCATTACGAATTGGATAAAAACTTTAAAACCGCCTACATCAAAGCGGATGTAAGATACCAAGATGCCAACGAAACTTTGAATCTTTCTGCCGACATTCGCATTCAAAAAGACGAGCAAATACTAGTAAGCATTCGCTTTTTTGGAATTACAATGGCAAAGGGACTAATCACTCCTACCGAAGTGAAATATTATGAGAAAAGCGGAAGCAGCTATTTTGAAGGCGATTACACCACTCTGAGTAAATGGTTGGGAACCGATTTAGATTTTACCAAAGTCCAAAACATGCTCATCGGCGAAGCTTTTGACAATTTAGAACAAGGCACTTACGAAAGTTCGGTTGAAAATGGATTGTATAAATTAGAAGATAATTCATCCAAAAATACTTTGAAAACCTTTCTGTTTGAAGCATCTCAATTTTTAATCAAGCAGCAACAAATTCAACAAGCCAATCAAAATCGAACGCTAAAAGTAGATTACCCGAATCACAAACAATACGATAAAGTGACTTTTCCAACGGCTTTAAATATTGACGCAAACAACCAAGGGAAACAAACAAAAATTGATATCGAATACAGTTCGGTAAAATTGAACGACGAACTTTCTTTTCCTTATAGTGTGCCAAGTGGTTACAAGCGAACTTTTATTGACTAAATTTGCACAAATATTTTAACAAACATGCCAAAATACGTTTTCATACTCGCTTTTTTAATTTGTTCGGTGTCGAGCTGGAGTCAAACCGCTCAGGAAAAACTGGAGCAACGAAAAGAGCAAATTCAAAAAGAAATTCGTGCCCAGGAGGAATTACTTCGGAACCAAAATAAGAAGCAAAAATCAATTCTAACTGAAATCATGCAGCAACGCGAGAAAATCCGTTTGCGCGAAAGTTTGATTCGAACCACAGAGAAACAATCGAAAATTTTGAAAGATGAAATGTATCTCAATCAACTGCAAATCAATCAACTCAATCGCGAACTAAAAGTATTGAAAGAAGATTATGCAGCACTGATTGTGAAGTCATATAAAAGTCGTTCGGAACAAAGTCGTGCCATGTTCTTGTTGTCTTCCGAAAGTTTTTTACAAGCCTACAAAAGAGCTCAGTACATGAAACAATATGCGAGTTATAGAAAATCGCAAGGCGAAGATATTAAAGTAAAAGCAGATCAACTCTCAACTTTAAACACAACATTAGATCAACAAAAAGCAGCGAAGCAGAAATTATTAAAAGAGCAGGAACAAGAGCGATTGGTTTTGCAAAAGGAAAAAGCCGAACAGGAAAAATTATCCGCTGCAATCCAAAAAGACAAGAAAAAAATTGCCCAAGATATTAAGAAAAAGCAACAAGAAGCTAAAGAAATCGATCGAAAAATCGACAGGATAATCAAGGAAGCCATTGCCGAAGCCAACCGTAAAGCGGCCGCGGCTAATAAAAAAGCGAATCCGAAAACAACTGCCGCAGAAACTCGAGCTACGGAAAAATCGACCAAAATGGTATTGACTCCCGAGGGCAAAATTATTTCGGATAATTTTAAAGCCAACAAAGGCAGACTTCCTTGGCCAGTTGCAACGGGACAGATCACGCAGAAATTTGGCGATCAGCCGCATCCCGAATTGTCATTTTTGACGGTTCACAGCAGCGGAATTGAAATTACCACAGCTTCTGGTTCGCAAGCCAGAGCGGTGTTCGATGGAGAAGTAACCAGTATTCAATATGTTTCTCCTGTTCAAAAATCAGTGATTATTCAGCACGGAGATTTCTTTACCGTATATCATAATTTAAGTTCAGTATCCGTTTCTAAAGGCGAAAAAGTATCGCGCAAACAAAACATCGGAACCATCAGAACCAGCTCTGAAACCGGTAAAACAGTGATTAAATTCTTAATCAGTCAAAATACAGGTTATACCAATCCCCAAAGTTGGTTGACGCCAAATTAGGAAAGTTGGGCGGCAATGTACAAAGTAAAGTGCAAGAACATGCGTTATGAAACCGCCACTAACAACAAGTTTGCGCAAGCAATTGCATAATCATCGAACACCGATGAAAAATATAATATTGTTAGATAAACACCGTTGAATAAAAGGGCGTTAACATATGTGACCGCTGAAAAATCATAATATACACGTATGAAATTTATGAATTAAATATATCAAAAGTTTCAATAATTGTGTTTGACAAAAACAAATTAGAAGAACTGAAAGGGAAAGTATTGTTTTCAGAAAAATTAAAAAAGCAAATGAAATTTTAGCAAAAGCGGGTTTACCTAAAGTTGCGCTTAAAAAATGATGAACAACTATTATAAGCTAATTTAGTGCTTGAAAAATATCCCAATTGACGTTTGGGTTTAGGCAGAAATGATGTATTACAAAAATTATTTTACAATTATGGAAAACATGAAAAATGATAGCAATTTATATACAAGTTTAATTACCACGGTCTTGGTTATGTTTCTAGTCATAAATCTCAAACAAAGTATTTTCGATGAATTATGGAATTATTTTTCAGCTTTAATAGTATTTATGTTAAACTTTTCAACTGTGATTACTATTTTACGTAACAAAAGAAATGCAAAAATTGTTAGATCAAACAATGTCAATAATTGAATATAGTTTTTTAATTTTACCCAACGGAATGTAAACAATAGAAAATATGATGAAAAAAAATAGATTATCTAGGACTTGCAGTTTTTTTATTTTTATTGGTAATCAATAAGATTTTCGAAATTTTACCAAAAGAATCCAATCGTACAATAGCAAGCTTTGTGGTTCTATTTGCATTTTTGTTTTTGGTTAAATTTCACAAAATTCAAAAATTGAAAAAAGAGAAAGCATAAAAGAAGGCTTGGTATAATACAAGCCATTTAGTTTTACGAACTATAACCCAATATAATTGAGTTAATAGGTTTAATAGTCAAAAATAGTTGGTAAAACAGCTGTTAAGCATTATAAAATTTGACGTTTCCAAAAGTTTATTGAAATTCGTTTCAATAAACTTTTTTTATT
>NZ_JBIPPD010000050.1:0-17070 GCF_044368625.1 Flavobacterium sp.
AACTTCGCTTTTTATTACTATTTTTATATACAAGTTATTAACAGACAGATTGTTATAACATATTTAAGGAATGACTAATTAAAGTTAGTTTTTTCAAATCCCCTTTTTGATTTAAATTGATCAAATAGGGGATTTTTTTTGGCTTGATGATGTGCTACAAATTATACGGAATGCGTTGTGACTCTTGCAAAAAGATAGAGTGGACAAAAAAGCTTATTCGTTGAACACGCTGTATGGGTATTTTTGACGATAAAAAAACCCTACTTTACTAATAATCAACGAACGATAATGATACAGAATTTATTGAAAAAAGGCACCCAACTGAACTTGTAGCAGCGAAGGAAAAAGCAAGCTCTATTTTAGAAAATAGAGCGACTTTATAAGTATGAGTTATACACTTTTCATTTACAACCTATAAAACTTCTAAACCTGAGTTTCATTCGGTATTTTTACTTTAATATGTCCCCAATTTTCGCCTGTTTTGATTCGGTACAATTGCATTTCGGAAATACCAAATTCCTTGGCTATCATTTTTAAACGCGTTTTTCGATTTGGGTTAAAAATCAACTTTTTAATCCTTATCACATCTGTAGAAGTCAATTTGGCACCGTCGCGTTTTATATTGAATTCTTGAAATTTTTTAAAAGCCAGCTTTACCGCTGGACTTTGAGTAGCATGCGCTCTCATTTCATCATAGGTTGCCCATTTTAAATTACTGATGTGATTGTTTAATTTGTTATAATCCAAATGCAGTACATATTCCTGGCTGTCATCTTCCCTTTCAAGAAATAGTTCTCCAATCATTTTGTGTAACGCGTGGTGATAGTTGGTGATTTTTTTATTGTGATAGCGCTTGTACTTTAGATAGATAAATCCTTCTACTAAAGAACCTTTCAAAACTCTTCCGCTCTCAATAGTAGTTGTAAAACTTTTTAAGCCGCCATGATTTGAAACTGCATACCGTACCCTTCCTTCTACTTCAATTTCAAATTCTTTCCATTCTTCCTTTATCCTTTTGAAATTTTGCATTTTTTTTAATTTCTAAAATTTATTAGATTTCCAACGTGCATACTATTATTTTTTGCCAAAACACCGCACATGTGAAACAACATTCTCGCTCCAACATTTCCATCCCAATCGTCGTTTTCGCCAGGAGCCACTTCTACTAAATCAAAACCGATGATTTCTTTGCCACTCTCAGCTAATTTAGACAATAAATAGGTGGCTTGCTCAAATGAAAATCCACCAGGAACGGGTGTTCCCGTATTCGGACAATACCAAGGATACATTCCGTCAATATCAAAACTAATGACTACTTTTTGAGGCAGTTGGGCAATGATATTTTCGCATTGTATTTTCCAAGAAACACCTTCAAACGTTTCGTGTTTTAAATCACGGTCGGTAAAAACGACTACGCGATCGCTTTGAGCCACTTCCACTTCTTGCTCGCAAAAATCCCTAATTCCAACTTGCACGATTTTAGAAATTTGCGGCAATTGCAACGCATTGTACATGATTGACGCATGGGAATACGTGAATCCCTCGTAAGCAATACGCAAATCCATATGAGCGTCCAAGTGCAAAATTCCGAAATTATCGTGTTGTGAAGCCATTGCTTCATAATAGCCCAACGGTGTCGAATGATCGCCTCCTAAAAGTACTACTTTTTTTCCTTTATTCGACCAATACAAAACGCGTTCGCGCAAGGTTTCTTTCATTTCGTGACATACCGCATTGATTTTATCCAAATCACTTTGCAATTTTGGATGGTTAGCGATTACCTCGCCTTTTTCCAAAGCTTCGATAATCGGTTGTGCCAATGCTTTGTATTCTTCACTTTGCTGAGTCCATTTGTCCGAATGTTCGCCCAAATCCAAATGCATTCCTAATTTCCACAGTTCTGGAAACTCTTGGTGGTGCAAATCGACTTGAAAAGAAGCGTCCAAAATGGCTTGTGGCCCTTCCGAAGCACCCGCTCCATAACTCACGGTTACTTCCCATGGCACGGGAATGATAACAATTTCGCTTTCCTCTGCTGAAAATGGTAATCCGAAAATGCTTTCGTCCGCTAATCCAGGTTGAGATGGGTCGAAGTTTTTTATTTTTTCTTGTTTGTTCATAATATTTTTTTTTGCAATAAAAGCACGAATATTCGAAGTCTTTTTTAAATCGTAAAATTAAAGATTTGAAGATTCTGTCGTTTGTAAATTATCTCTTTACTGCCGATATACCCTCTTTCAAAATCTGTCCAAAATCATACATATCTTCGTACGAACAATACAATGGTACTGGAGCGAGACGAATTACGTTGGGTTCACGCCAATCCGTAATTACCCCATTTTTCATCAGATAATCAAATAAACTTCGGCCTTCGCCATGTAAGAAAACGGATAATTGCGAGGCACGTTCTAAAGGGTTTGAAGGCGTGATGATTTCAAATGTACTGTCGACTTCTTTGTCAATCTCGTGTAAAATAAATTCTAGATACGAAGTTATATGGTCGCGTTTTTTGATTAAAGCTGGCATTCCCACTTCGGCAAACATTTCGACAGAAGCCAAATAAGGGGCTAACGAAAGTATGGGTAAATTACTTACTTGCCATCCATCGGCTCCTTCGACAGGGTCAAACTGTGGCTCCATTTTGAAACGACGTTCCTTATTGTGACCCCACCAGCCGGCAAATCGTGGCAAGTTGGCATCTTTATGGTGTTTGCAATGCACAAAACAGCCCGAAGCATTTCCTGGTCCTGAATTCATGTATTTATAACTGCACCATGCGGCAAAATCCACGTCCCAATCGTGCAACTGAAGTTCGATATTTCCTGCAGCGTGTGCCAAATCCCAACCTACAAAAGCTCCGGCTCTGTGACCGGCTTCGGTGATGGTTTTGATGTCAAAAACTTGCCCGGTATAATAATTTACACCACCAATTAAAACCAGTGCCAACTCATCGCCCACTTCTTCAATTTTTGCCAAAACATCTTCCAGACGAATGTTGTGTTCGCCTTCGCGTCGCTCAATTTCCACAATCATATCCGATGGATTCAAGCCTAAATGTTGGGCGTGAAAATGTACTTGGCTCTGAATCATGTATTGGTCGCTCGGAAACGCTTTGGCTTCGCAAAGAATTTTATATCGTTTAGCAGTTGGCTGATAAAACGACACCATCAACAAGTGTAAATTGACCGTCAAGGTATTCATCACCGTTACTTCACTTGGCAAAGCGCCGACAACCGCACTCAACGGATTGGCAAAACGTTCGTGGTAATCCCACCATGGCTTTTCAGCATAAAAGTGACCTTCCACGGCGAGTTCAGCCCAATCGGTCATCACTTCATTTACAAATTTATGGGCTGATTTTGGCTGAAGTCCTAATGAATTTCCCACAAAGTAAATAACTTGTTTACCGTTTACTTTTGGGAATATAAATTCGTTTCTATATTTTCTTAAAGCGTCTTGATTATCGAGTTCTTGAGCGAATGCTCGGGTATTTTCAAAAGTCATTTGGTGTGATTTAATGTCGTAAAAATACTGAAAAATTTTGAGGTTAAAAACTGGAACGAGTAGTGATTATTTTTTTTGCAAAGATTAAAAAGATTAGTTCAATTGATTTCACTGATTTTTGCTAATATTAATTTGCTACTTAGTGATTTTAATAAAAAAATCCCGAGCATTAGTCGGGATTTTATATTTAAAAAGGCTTGTTTTAAGATGCAATCTCCAATCGTTTCAATAAATTTTTATTCAACGTATGTTCAGCATATTCTTTGTCGATATTCAAAACGGTTTCGTCAGAACTTGGCAAATCGTACATCGCATCGGTCAAGATTGCTTCACAAAGCGAACGCAAACCACGAGCTCCTAATTTGTATTCCAAGGCTTTATCCACAATAAAATCTAAGGCTTCATCCGTAATGGTAAAATCAACATCGTCAATAGCGAACAATTTTTTGTACTGTTTGATGAGCGCGTTTTTAGGTTCGGTTAAAATCGCTCTCAACGTTTCTCTGTCCAATGGGTCCATGTGTGTTAAGACAGGTAATCGGCCAATTATTTCTGGAATTAATCCAAAATCCTTGATGTCTTTTGGGATGATGTATTGCAGTAAATTGTCTTTATCAATATTGTCCACATTTTTCGAAGTACTGTAGCCCACTGCTTGACGGTTCAAACGTTTAGAAATAATTTTCTCCACTCCATCAAAAGCACCACCTGCAATAAACAAGATGTTTTGGGTGTTGACTTCAACAAACTTTTGGTCTGGATGTTTTCGACCTCCTTTGGGTGGTACATTTACAACCGTTCCTTCCAATAATTTCAACAATGCTTGCTGAACCCCTTCGCCAGAAACGTCTCTTGTGATGGATGGATTATCGCTTTTTCGGGCAATTTTGTCAATTTCATCAATAAAAACAATTCCTCTTTCGGCTTTCGCCAAATCATAGTCGGCGGCTTGCAGCAAACGTGTCAAAATACTTTCCACATCTTCCCCAACATAACCTGCTTCTGTTAAAACCGTTGCATCGACTATAGCCAAAGGCACGTCTAGCATTCGAGCAATGGTTTTGGCCACCAAGGTTTTCCCAGTTCCGGTTTGTCCCACCATGATGATGTTACTCTTTTCAATTTCTACATCATCTTCGGTTTGCAATTGCATCAATCGTTTGTAATGGTTGTATACCGCCACTGACATCACCTTTTTGGTTTGGTCTTGTCCAATCACGTATTGATCCAAAAACGCCCGAATTTCTTTGGGTTTTTTCAGTATTAAATCGCCTGCATTTTTTTTGGTATTCTTATTCGCTTTGAGTTCTTCCAAAACGATTCCGTGTGCTTGTTCGATGCATTTATCGCAAATATGTGCGTCAATTCCTGCAATTAACAAGTCGGTTTCGGGTTTTTTTCGACCACAAAATGAACATTCTAAACTTTGTTTTGCCATTATTTTTTTGTTTAAAGTTTAAAGCTTAAAGTTTTAGGTTACTTGAGCAACTTGAAACTTTAAACCTTAAACCTTGTAACTATTTTTTAATCTCTCTTCTCAACACTTCATCAATCATTCCGTATGCTTTAGCTTCATCGGCAATCATCCAATAATCGCGTTCGCTGTCTTTGTGTACTCTGTCGAAAGGTTGTCCGGAATGATCCGAAATGATTTTGTACAATTCGTCTTTCAGTTTCAACATCTCACGTAAGTTGATTTCCATATCGGTAGCAACACCTTGAGCGCCACCGGATGGTTGGTGAATCATTACTCGAGAATGTGGCAATGCCGAACGTTTCCCATTGGCTCCTGCACAAAGTAAAACCGCACCCATTGAAGCGGCCATACCTGTACAAATGGTTGCTACATCGGGTTTGATGTATTGCATCGTATCGTAAATTCCCAAACCTGCATAAACGCTTCCTCCTGGAGAGTTGATGTAGATTTGAATGTCCTTTGCAGCATCAGCGCTTTCCAAGAAAAGCAATTGTGCTTGAACGATATTTGCGATTTGGTCGTCAATTCCTGTTCCAAGAAAAATAATTCGATCCATCATCAAACGCGAGAAAACATCTAATTGTGATACATTTAACTGACGTTCCTCAATGATATAAGGCGTCATGCTTGTGGGTGTCATTGCTCCAACTATTTTATCGTAATACATTGCATTTACACCTTGGTGCTTGGTTGCAAATTTTTTAAACTCTTTTCCGTAATTCATCTTTGTTCCTTTATTAATTGAGTGTGAATAATCAAAGTTTGTACCTTATATTATTGGGTGACAAACTGTCGTAAATTATTTAAACGCTTTAAAAACAAAAAGCGTCAAAATAAATTCTGACGCTCAAATATAATCATTTCCTCGAAATTATTCTCCGTAAGATGCGGCAACAAATTCTTGGTAATTCAACTCTTTGGTAGCGGCTTTGACTTTTGATTTGTAAAGTGCCAACATTTTTTCGCTCATTACTTGGTCCGAAAGACGTTTTACTTCCTCTTGGTTTCCTAACACACGAGCTACGATTCCGTCTACATCCGCTGTAGATGGATCCATTTGTCCGAATTGAGCCATTTGCATTTTAATCATTTCGGCAGCGTACGCTTTCAATTCTTCAAAATTAATTTGCAAATTGTTGCTTGACATTACCTTACTTTCAATCAGTTGGTAACGCAAGCCATTTTCTGAACGAGCATATTCTGCTTCTGCTTCTTCGGGAGTTAATTTTTTCTCCCCTACTGTTTGAATCCACTTTTTCAAAAATTCCGCTGGCAAATCAAATTTGGTATTTTCAAGCAATGCCTCAGTAACATCGTTTAGAAACTTTTGATTGGCTTGACCTTCAAATTGCTTTTCGGCATCTTCTTTGATTCTAGCTTTTACTTCTTCAACAGAAGTAACATTTCCTTCACCAAATAATTTGTCAAACAATTCTTGGTTTAATTCAGCTGGTTCTGTTGAATTGATTTCTTCGATTGTAAAATCTACATTGATATCCAATCCGTGTACTTGATCGTGACTTACTTTCAAATAATCCATCAATTGGTGGTCGTCTGCGAATAGACCTTTGGTATTCAAGGTCACTACATCGCCTACTTTTTTTCCTACAAACAAATCCTCAGTTGCTGCATCTTTAAATACATCGAAAGAAAGTGTCGCTGGACTGTCTATATTCATTTCTTCGTTTCTAAAAGTTCCAGAAACGTCGTTTCCTTTTTCGAAAACGGTATTTGCCGACATTTTTCCGAACTGTTTTTGCATTCGAACCAATTGTTCGTCCAGCATTTTTTCGTCGGCAATGATTTTATAATACGTTAGGTTTTCTAAACCATCTAAATCGATTTCAAAACTAGGAGCCAAACCGATTTCGAATTCAAACTCTAATTTTTCGGCAGACCAATCCATATTTTCGTTTACTCTAGGAAGAGGATTCCCTAGTAAGTCTAATTTTTCTTGTTGGAAATATTTGTTCAAATCCGTCTGGATTGTTTTGTTTACTTCATCCAAGAAAAGTGGTTGACGGTATTTTTTCTCAATAATACTCATCGGGACAGTTCCTTTTCTAAAACCCGGAAGTTCTGTCTGTTTCTGATATTCCTTCATCATACTATTGATTTTGTAGGTATAATCAGAATTATAAATTGCTACAGTGATTACTGCATTTAAATCGTCGATATCTGTTCGAGTAACATTCATTGTTTTACGTGCTAAAATTGGCTCGCAAAATTAATACATTTTTGCAAGCCCACCAAGTTTTTAGTTATGGTATTACCAAAGAATTAACAAAGAAAATTTATTATTTTATGCTCTATTTTCGATCACCCGAAAATGAAAAAACCAGTATTTGACCAATAGACAACAGCAAACTAAACAACAAAGCCGACCCAAAATTGGCCACTGAAAAGCCGTCGACTAATGTATTGCATAACATAATAATGATGGCATTGATAATTAATAAAAAAAGTCCGAACGTGAGGATTGTAACGGGTAAAGTAAGTAGCACTAAAATGGGTTTCACAAAAAAATTGAGCAAAGCCAAAACAATTGCCACTACGATTGAAGTCATAAACGTATCAACAGCAATTCCGTCAAGGAAATTTGCAAGCAGTGTTACTAAAATTGCGGAAACTAATAATCTGATTATCAAATTCATAACCTATTTTTTTAAAGATTAAATTTATTGTGGTTTTAAAAATTCCATGGTTTTCTCAAAGAAATCTTTGGGGTTTTCGGCATGCAGCCAATGTCCTGCATTTGCAATCACTTCGATAGTTGCGTTGGGGAAATGCTGCTTTATCTGAGTTGTATCGGAATCTAGGATGTAACTGGAATTGGCTCCTTTTAAAAAAAGTGTGGGCTTTTCAAAAATCGCTTCTGCTTTTAAAGCATCGCCAATCACATCTCTATTTGAAGTAAAAGCATTTAAATTAAACCGAAAATCCAATTGTCCGGGTTCTTTCCAGTACAAACTTTTCATTAAAAATTGACGTGTTCCAAAATCAGGAATGTAGGGCGTCAAAATTTCTTCCACATTGCTTCTGCTGGGTTTTTGAGAAAAATCGACCGCTGATAAACCGGCTAAAATTTCGTCGTGATGCGGTTTGTAATATTTCACGCCAATATCAGCAACAATGAGTTTTTCGACCAAATAAGGGAATTGTGTTGCGGCAAACATCGCTACTTTTCCTCCCATCGAATGACCTAAAAGACAAATACTTTGGAGTTTTTTTTCTTGGCAATATTCCACCACATCATGCACCATCAATTGGTAATTGAACTCCTCCGATTGGATACTTCGCCCGTGGTTTCGCAAGTCGAGCATGTGCACTTCGAAGCCGTTTTCGGCAAATTGCGTCCCTAAAGTTTTCCAATTGTCCGACATTCCTAAAAAACCGTGCATAATGACAAGTGGTTTTCCTGAACCTTCTATTTTTGAATACAACATTTTATTTGGGATTTGGAGGCCTCCCCCAGCCCCTCCGAAGGAGGGGAGCTTGCTACATAGAATCTGTGATTTCGGATTTTACATCGAAGCATTGGGATTGGAATTTGGAATTTTAAAAAAATTTATTTCAATTTATGTAAATACATATTAACCACATTGTCCAAGCCCAAATAAATAGCTTCTGAAATCAACGCGTGACCAATGGATACTTCTAATAAATTGGGAATACTTTGTTTGAAAAACTGAATGTTGTCCAAACTCAAATCGTGACCCGCATTAATACCCAAATCTAGTACAGTAGCTAATTTTGCAGCTTCAATATAAGGAAGAATTCCGTTTTTATTTCCCAATCCATACTCATGGGCAAAAGCTTCGGTGTACAATTCGATGCGATCGGCATTTACTTTTCGAGCACCTTCAATCATGTCCAAAACGGGGTCGACAAAAACCGAAACCCGAATGTTGTTGCGTTGCAATTCTTGAATAATTTCGGTCAAATAACCAGCGTGTTTGACCGTGTCCCAACCCGCATTTGAAGTGATTGCATCTACGGCATCAGGAACCAAAGTTACTTGAGTAGGCTGCACTTCCAAAACCAAATCCATAAAACTTTTCTCAGGATTTCCTTCGATATTAAATTCGGTGGTAACTATTTTTTTTAAGTCTCGAGCATCTTGGTAGCGGATATGGCGTTCGTCGGGACGCGGATGAATAGTGATTCCTTGTCCGCCAAATCGCTCAACATCTTGGGCAACTTTGAGTAGATCGGGAACGTTTCCACCTCGGGCATTTCTCAAAGTGGCTATTTTATTAATATTTACACTTAATTTTGTCATTGAAATACTTTTTTGTCGTTTTTTTAAAACTTTTGTCAAATACAAAAATACAAACTTAAACAAGGCGTTTTGTGCTAAAATTTGATTATTTTGCAATCATCTAAATCTACTGTTGTACCGATGGAAATTACAGACTATATCAATAACGATTACAAGCCTTTACCAATTCAGGAAAACATAAGTAATGTTCAGGATTTTTTTTCGGATGTGGCATTTAGTCACTTTCCAGTTGTGGACGAACGCGTTTACCTAGGAAGCATCAATGCCGACGATGCTGAAACGTATGATTCTGAGAAAAAAATCAATGATTATCGATTTAACCTGGACGGATTTTATGCCCGAACCACGATGGTTTGGCTTGATGTTTTAGAAATATTTGCCCAAAATCAAACGAATATTGTTCCTGTTTTAACACCAGAAAACCGCTATGTTGGGTATTATGAAATTCAAGATGTTGTTCGGTTTTTTTACGACACTCCTTTTTTAAGAGAACAAGGCGGCATCGTAATTGTAGAAAAAGAGCTTTTGGACTACTCGATGTCGCAAATTGCTCAAATCGTTGAAAGCAATGGTGGTAGAATTTTAGGAAGTTTTTTATCCAATTCAACCTCTAATTTGGTTCAAATAACCTTAAAAATTGCTTCTGGAAGTGTGAACGAAATTATTCAAACTTTTAGACGGTATGGTTATGTAATTATTTCTGAAAACCAAGAAGATACTTACTTAGAAAGCCTGAAAGAACGGTCCGATTATTTAGACAAATATTTAAATATATAATTTAAGTTTAAGCCACTTTACCATCTATCACATCTTCTTAAAAGAAAATCCCTATGAAAGTTGCTATTTACGGACAATATTATCAAAACAGCACCGAACCTATCATTCGAGATATTTTTGTGTTTTTCAATTCCAAAGGAATTGAGATGATTATTGAAGCGGAATTTTTAAAAATGCTTTACGAAAAACAACTGATTAAAAAAGAATACAAAACCTTTAGCTCCTATAAAGAGTTGGACAAAAGTTTTGATTTGTTTTTGAGTATTGGAGGCGACGGAACCATTTTGAGAGCCGCTACCTTAGTCCGAAATTCAGGGATTCCGATTTTAGGAATTAATGCCGGACGACTTGGTTTTTTGGCCTCGGTTCAAAAAGAAGATATTGCGGCTTTCTTGCAACTTGTGGTCGATAGGAATTACAAAATTTCCAAAAGAACTTTATTGAAAGCGACCGTTTCACCAAGCAACAAGGACTTGCTGGATTTGAATTTTGCTATGAACGAAATATCCGTAAGTCGAAAGGACACCACCTCAATGATTACTATCGAAACCTATCTGGACAACGAACTCCTTACTTCCTACTGGGCAGACGGATTGATCATTTCAACGCCAACAGGATCTACAGGTTATTCGTTGAGTTGTGGAGGTCCAATTTTGACACCCGAAGTAAAGGGATTGGTAATTACACCAATTGCTCCACATAATTTAAATGCCCGACCGCTGGTAATTCCTGACAATACTGAAATTAAATTGCGGGTTTCTGGTCGAGAAGAACACTATTTACTTTCGATGGATTCGCGCATTACGTCTGTTGGAAATGAATCTATAATTACCATAAAGAAAACCTCTTTCCAGATTAATATGGTCGAAATTCCTCACGAAACTTTCTTTAAAACCTTGCGAACAAAACTACTTTGGGGCGAAGACAAGCGAAATTAATTAGGTAAATAAATTCTTTTCATACTTAATCGTTATTCTTTTCGTTTGAATACTATTTAAACGCTACTATAAACCGTTTTGAATATAATTATCATTAATACTAAAATCTTAACCGTTTAGTAATGAGATTTATTATATTTGCACGCTATTTTCAATTTTTATGAATAGACTGATTTTGTTTTTTTTACTTTTAATTGCCACCACTGGAACTGCTCAAATTCACGAAATAGGTGTTTTTGGAGGCGGAAGTAATTTTGTAGGTGATGTAGGCGAAACCACGTACATAAATCCTAATGAATTTGCTTTTGGACTCGTGTACAAATGGAACCGCAGCCCTCGACATGCGTGGCGGGCTTCGGCAAGTTTTGCAAAAATAACTGCCGACGACGACCGTTCAAAAGATGCATCAAGACAACAACGTAATTTTGATTTTGAGAATACCGTAAAAGAAATAGCTGTAGGACTTGAATTTAATTTTTTTGAGTTTGATTTGCATCAATTGGAACAACAGTTTACCCCATATGTGTTTTTAGGATTAGCTTACACGCAATATGATGGTTTGTTTTACAAAGAGCCGAATAAGCCTATTTCGGATGCCAGTCACGGCACTTTATCCGTCCCATTTGCTTTGGGAGTAAAAACAAACCTCACGGAGCGCTTAATTTTAGGATTTGAAGTAGCTCCGAGATACACATTTGCGGACAATGTAGATGGAAGTTTCCCTACTAATGATGGATTAAAACAATTACGTTTTGGAAATATAAACAGTAACGATTGGTATGTCTTTACAGGATTTACCTTGACCTATACATTTGGAAAAAAACCCTGCTTTTGTGATTAATTTGATGGATTTAAAAAACGCGATAAACGAAGACAATTTACCCCAACACATCGCCATCATTATGGATGGAAATGGCCGTTGGGCTAAAAAACAGGGAATGTTACGTGCGTTTGGACATGAAAATGGTACAAAATCAGTTCAAACCACCGTGGAAAGCTGTGCCAGAATGGGCATTAAAAACCTCACGTTGTATGCCTTTTCTACTGAAAATTGGAACCGTCCAAAACTAGAGGTAGATACATTAATGAAGTTATTGATTTCTTCCTTAAAAAAAGAACTCAAAACGCTAATGAAAAATGACATTCGGTTGAACACCATTGGCAATATCGAAAAACTTCCCACCACCGCTCAGAAACAACTTTTGGAAGTAATTAACAAAACGAAAGACAACACTCGCATGACCTTAACATTGGCGTTGAGTTATGGCGCAAGAGAAGAGTTAATTTCGGCGGTAAAAAAAATTACAAGTAAAGTTAAAAATAATATAATTTCAGTAGACGCTATTGATGAAGCAATTATAAATGAGCATCTTTACACGCAAAATTTACCAGACGTAGATTTATTAATACGAACCAGTGGCGAACATCGAATCAGTAACTTTCTGTTGTGGCAAATTGCTTATGCAGAATTGTACTTTACCGAAGTACTATGGCCGGACTTTACAGAAGAGCATTTATATGAAGCAATTATCAGCTACCAAAAGCGCGAGCGAAGATTCGGAAAAACAAGTGAACAAATTAAATAATTTTTTAGTGTTATATAAAAGCTTACCCTTATTAATGTCGGTACTTTTTTTTGGAAGTATTTTTCAGGCAACTGCACAAGACCGATTACCGTTTGACCAAGGTAAAACCTATATTTTAGCTGATATAAATGTTACCGGAAAAGTAACCTTTAACCAACAAAACGTCATTCTTTATTCCGGTTTAGAAAAAGGACAAAGCATCACCGTTCCTGGCGAACAAATTAGCAATGCCATAAAAAAATTAGGCGAAGTGCAACTTTTTAGCGAAATTGACTTTTACATCAATCGAATTGAAGGCGACAGCATTTATTTGGAATTAAGCCTCAATGAATTACCCAAATTAAAGGAAGTCAAAATCACGGGGGTTAAAAAATCCAAAGTCGAAGATTTGATTAAAGAAAACAGTTTAACCAAAGGGAAAATTGTTAACGAAAACTTAATTACTACCACCAAAAACTATATCGAAAACAAATATAGAAAAGATGGTTTTTACAATACCAAAGTAAATATTGCTGTTACACCCGACACAACGAGTGACAATGAAGTGAAAATGTTGGTAGGGATTGATAGGGGCGAAAAAGTAAAAATCAAATCCATTGTATTTGAAGGAAACGAAAAGTTTTCAGACAAAAAGTTGCGTAAAGCAATGTCGAATACCAAACAACGAAATTTTATCCGAGTCCTGAAACGTTCGAAATACATCAAAGACAAGTACGAAGAAGATTTAAAATCAGTTGTAAACAAATACAAAGAAAGAGGATTTCGAGACGCCCGAATTAAATCAGATACGGTTATTTACAACAGAGAAAAAAACGAACTTGATATAAAAATCAGTTTGGTTGAAGGTAAAAAATACTATTTTGGAGACATCAAGTTTTTAGGAAATTCCGTTTACACCGATCAAGGTTTGCGTAACTTACTAGGAATTAAAAAAGGAGATGTTTACAACGGTGTTTTATTAGAAGAACGTATTGCCGACAAAACCAAACCCGACGGCGAAGACATTACCAATTTGTACCAAAATAATGGCTACCTCTTTTCTCAAATCAATGCAGTAGAAGTGCGAACAGCTAATGACACTATTGATTTTGAAATCAGAATCATGGAAGGACCACTTGCTTATTTCAATAAAATTACCGTTGTTGGAAACGACAAAACCAACGATAAAGTAATTTACCGTGAACTTCGAACACGTCCAGGAGAAAAATACAGCAAAGAAGAATTGGTTCGAACCATCCGCGAAATTGGAACTTTGGGCTTTTTTGATCCTGAAGCCATTGACCCTAAATTTAAAAATGTTGACCCAGCCGCCGGAACTGTAGATATCGAATGGAATTTAGTAGAAAAAGGATCGAGCCAAATTGAGCTTCAAGGTGGTTACGGAGGCGGTGGATTTATTGGGACACTTGGATTGTCGTTTAATAACTTTTCGGCAAGAAACATGTTCAAAAAAGAAGCCTACCGACCCGTTCCGATGGGCGACGGACAAAAAGTAGCGTTACGATTGCAAGGAAGTAATTTTTTCCAAACCTATAGTCTGAATTTTTCTGAACCTTGGTTTGGTGGTAAAAAACCCGTGAGTTTTAATACTTCACTTTCGTATAGTAAACAATTCTTGAACAACTTCTCGTCCAATGATGTCGATAGAACTAGAAGTTTTAACATTATTTCGCTTTCGGTTGGTTTGTCTAAACGTTTAACGGTGCCGGATAACGATTCGTATTTATCACAAGCCTTGAGTTTTCAGTATTACGATTTGAACAATTACAACACCGGATTGTTTACCTTTGGAGACGGATCTGCCCGAAACTTTGCCTACACCGTTGGATTTACGCATACCAATAAAGGAAGCAACCCCATCTATCCGATGTACGGCTCAGAGTTTAGCGTTACCGCCAAAGTGACGCCTCCGTATTCCCTATTTAATGGAATCGATTACGGCGATTTAGGAAATCAAAAGGAGTATAAGCGTCAATACGGCCCTAACGACACGTATCCAGTAACCAACGAACAGTATGATCCGCAAGTAGGCGATTATATACAAGTAAATTACGACGACAATGGAAATCCTAGGTATACAAAAGTGGATACGTACCAAGAAGCTTCGGCAGATGCATCAAAAGTAGATCAAAAGAAATTCAACTGGTTGGAATACTATAAAATTAAGATGAAAGCCGATTGGTATACTAAAGTTTATGACAAATTAGTATTACGTACTTTAGGAGAATTTGGTTATCTTGGCAACTACAATAGCGAACGCGGAAATGTACCGTTTGAACGCTTCTTTTTAGGAGGCGACGGATTGGCCAACTTTGCATTGGACGGAAGAGAGGTAATACAGTTGAGAGGGTATCCCAATCAATCGTTGACACCGTTTTCGACCAATCCAGAAACAAGACAAACAACGCAAGACGGGGCAACAATTTATAATAAATTTTCGTTAGAGTTACGTTATCCAATTACGTTAAAGCAACAAGCTTCGATTTATGTTTTGGCTTTTGCCGAAGCAGGAGCAGCTTATAACAGCTTTAAAAATTATAATCCATTTCAATTGCAACGTTCTGCAGGTTTCGGATTGCGAGTTTTTATGCCGGCATTTGGATTATTAGGAATTGACTTTGGACATGGATTTGATCCCGTACCAGGGCAAGTAAACCCACACGGTTGGGAAACACACTTTATCATTGGACAACAGTTCTAAAATATTTTTGGCACGGTATTTTCTAATAAATGAATAGATTATGAAGAAACATATTATTTTATTTGTAATGTTTGTATACACCTGTTCGCTTCAGGCCCAAGTGGTACGAGGACTCCGAATTGGGTATATTGATATGGAATATATTTTACAAAATGCCCCTGACTACACAGAAGCCAAAAATCAATTGGAACAAAAAGCGCAAAAGTGGAAACAAGAAATTAGTACTAAAACCGCTGAAATTGATAAGTTAAAAGAATCTTTAAAAACTGAACGTGTACTTTTAACAAAAGAATTAATTGAAGAGCGAGAAGAAGAAATTACTTTTCAAGAAAAAGAGTTAATGGATTTTCAGGAAAAGCGATTCGGACCTAACGGCGATTTGATGGTTCAAAAAGCGGTTTTGGTAAAGCCAATACAAGATCAGGTTTTTACAGCTGTTCAAGATATAGCCGAACAAAAAAGATATGACTTTGTATTTGACAAATCTTCTGATCTAACGATGATTTTTGCGGCAAAGCAATTTGACATCAGCGAACAAGTCATTCGAAAACTGTCTCGAACGTCGAAACGCAGCCAGTTGAGCAAAAAAGAATTGAAAGAAGAAGCAATAAAAGAATATAAAGAAGATGTTGAAGATGCCAATTCTGATTTTGCCATACGCAAAAAAATGCTTGACGATAAAAAAGCGGCAAGAGACAGCTTAATTAGTGTTCGAAAAGAAGCACGAGACAAAATTTTAGCCGATCGAAAAGCGGCGGCAGATGCAAAACGAGCCGAGGCGGCTGCAAAACGTCAAGAAGCTATCGATAAAAAAAATGGTGTAACAACACCAGCGAATAAACCTGCCGAAACCCCGAAAGAGAAACCAGCTGCAGCACCTGCTTCCGAAAATGCAAACAAAACAGCACCTGATGAAAAATCAGATGCAGAAACGGAAAAAGAAGCACAACGAAAATTGATGCTTGAAGCTAAGAAAAAAGAAATGGACGACCGCCGAAAAGCATTAGCCGACAAAAAAGCAAAAGCAATAAAGGACCGAGAAGATGCCAAAAAAGCCAAAGAGGCTGGAACAACACCACCTCCCAAATAAATAAGGAACAAACAAAAATAACAACAAAAATTAATTAATTACTTAATATTTATAATGATGAAACAATTGAAAACCTTACTACTTGCCGCTGTTTTATTTTTTGGAGCCAACCAAGTAAACGCTCAGTCAAAAATAGCTCACGTGAATGTGGAGGAAATTATGACTAAAATGCCAGCGGTACTAGACGCTCAAAAACAGATTGAAAAAATCAGCAAAACATACGAAACTGATTTCACAACAATGCGAAATGAGTTACAAACGCGCTTGCAAAAATATGGAGCGGAAGCTGAAACGGTATCTGAAGCCATTAACAAAGAGCGTCAGAAAGAAGTAGAAGATATGGAAAAAAGAATCCAAGAATTTGGTCAAACAGCCCAAAAAGAGTTGCAACAAAAACAACAGGATTTGATGAAACCGATTCAGTTAAGAATCAAAACTTCTATCGAAAAAGTGGGTCGTGCTAAAGGATTCCAATATGTTCAAGATGTGGCTACTTTTATTTATGCAGACGGAACAGACCTTACTGCTGATGTAAAAAAAGATTTAGGATTTTAATAATCGTACCTTTTTCAATGAATCACTGCTCAAGTTTTAAAAGCTTGAGCAGTTTTTTTTTATATTTGTTTTATGATTAACAATAATCCCATTGGACTTTTTGATTCAGGCATTGGAGGAACATCCATTTGGAGTGCCATTCATCGACTGTTGCCAAACG
>NZ_JBIPPD010000051.1:0-16976 GCF_044368625.1 Flavobacterium sp.
AAATTCGCTCAATAGTTCCGTTTTGAATGTAAAAGTGAACGGTACAGATGCAGGTAATTTAGCATTTGCCGGTATTGGAGCTGCCGCAGGAGTTGGTTTTGTAGAGAATTCAAGTGTTTTTTCGGTTTCATCTGCCGCTAATATTGCGGTTCAGTTGAATTATAATAACAACGGAGTGCCAAGTGCCAAGGCTTATTTGGATTTTATAATTGTAAGTGGGAAGTGTAATTTGACGGGTTTTGGCAAGCAATACCCATTTCAACTCAACGAAGCCGCAACAATGATGGGTTTTGGCGAGTACCAATTTTCAAATGCTACATCTATTTCCCAAGTTTGGGACATTACTGATATATATAATGTTACAAAAGTTGCTGATGGAAATCAATCTAATTTTTCATTTAAAGCGGCTTTGGGCGAAGTTCGAAAGTACATAGCGGTTGATGCTCAAGATTATTTTTCGCCTTTAAAAGAATCGAATGCTAAAGTAGTAAATCAAAACCTAAAGGGTACTATTTTTAAAAATGCTCAAGGTCAATTTCAGGATATCGATTACCTCATCGTTACGCCAAAGTTTTTGAATTCGGCCGCAGAAAAACTTGCGAATTTTCATCGAAACAATTCTGGAATGAATGTCAAAGTCGTTCATTTAGAAAATATTTACACCGAGTTTTGTTCGGGTAAACAAGACATTGGAGCGATTCGAAATTTTGTGAAATATGTGTATAACAATGCCTCAACACCTGCGAATCAAGTGAAATATGTAAATTTATTTGGAAGCGCTTCTTTCGATTTTAAAAACAGAATTCCAAACAATACCAACGTAGTTCCCATTTTCCAAGCCTTGGAAAGCAGAAGTACTGGGCCTGCTTCTTTTTGTTCTGACGATTTTTTTGGTTTGATGGATTTGAATGAAGGAGCCAATTCAAACGGTAGTGGTCTTGATATCGCCGTCGGGCGGATTATTGCATCAAATGCAAAAGAAGCCGACGAAATGGTCAACAAAATCATAGAATACCACGATCCGAAATCGTATGGAAATTGGCGAAATAACTTAATCTTTATTGGTGACGATCCAAGTTCAGAAAAACCAGGCGACACGCAACTGCAGTTTTTTCAAAATAAATTGGGCGACCAAATTGGCGCTCAAAAACCATTTTTCAATATAAATAAAATTCTTTTAGATTCTTACGTTCAAGAAGTGGCAGCCGGCGGAGCGCGTTATCCTAAAGCTCGTACGGATATTTTTGAAGCTTTTGAAAAAGGAGCTTTGGTCTTCAATTATTTAGGTCACGGCGGCGAAGACGGCTTGGCAGACGAACGAATTTGGGAAAAAGAGGATGGTGAAAATTTGAATAATAGATACAAATATCCGCTTTTCATTACCATTACGTGCGATTTTTCCCGATTTGACAATCCATATAAGCAAACCGGTGGCGAAATTACCTATCTCAATCCGACTGGTGGAGCAATTTCAATGATTACTACGGTTCGATCTATTGGTCAGGGAGAAGCACAAGTGTTTAACCCAATTTTAGCCAAATATTTATTTGCCTTTGATGGCAGTCCGTATGTTTCAATAGCAGAAGCTTTACGATTAGCAAAAAACCAACAGAACAGTAATGTCGTAGTTTATGTTGGAGATCCGGCATTAATGTTGGCGATTGCGAGACCAAAAGTAATTTTAACGGAAGTTAATGATATGCCTATTACAGGGACAATTGACGATTTTAAATCTTTGGGTGTGATGAAAGTTGCAGGCCAAGTGGTAGACGAAAACAATACATTGTTAACCGATTATAATGGAGTCCTTGCGGTAACAATTTTTGATAAAAATATTTTGCAAAACACCTTGAGAAATGATTTTGTAGACGCGATGGTAAATGACAATCCCTATACAACCGCTTCCACATTGCCTTTTGTCGCCTTAGGAGAAACTATTTTCAGAGGAAATGCCAGTGTTTCAAATGGTAATTTTGAGTTTAATTTTGTAGTGCCGCGTGATATTCGCATACCTCTAGGAAACGGAAGAATGAGTTTTTATGCCAATAAAACCAACCAACTTTTGGATAAAACGGGAGTCAACACCGATATCAAAGTCGGTGGAATTAATGAAAATGCAGCAGTAGATAATACACCTCCTACTTTGAAATTGTACATGAATGATGAGTCGTTTGTTTCAGGCGGAATTACAAATGAATCTCCTATTTTACTGGCCATAATGGAAGATGAAAACGGAATGAACACAGCAAGCGGAATTGGTCACGACATGATTGCTATTTTGGACGGAGACGAAAGCAATCCATTTATAGTCACAGATTATTACGAAACCGAACTGGATAATTACAAAAAAGGACGCGTGAAATTTCCGTTCAGAAATCTTGAGAAAGGCTTGCATACCTTGACTTTCAAGGCTTGGGATGTGTACAACAATCCGATTTCAGCAGAAATTCAATTTGTAGTTGTGGGGGATGAAACATTGACATTAACGAATGTACTCAATTATCCCAACCCATTTGTGAGTTATACACAATTTTGGTTCACACACAATCGACCTTTTGAGCCTTTGGATGTTCAAGTGCAAGTAATGACTGTTACCGGAAAAGTGGTTTGGACAAAAAACCAATTAATCAATACCGACGGATTTTTGTCTAGAGAAATAACTTGGGATGGACGAGATGATTTTGGAGACAAAATTGGAAAGGGAGTTTATATCTACAAATTGACCGTGCGATCCACGACGACAAATAATAAGACGGAAAAGTTTGAGAAACTTGTAATCCTTTAATAATATATTATATTTGTTTAATTATTTTTTTAAAAACGCAGAATGAATAAAAGTTTAGTAATAATCATCGGTTTATTTTTTATACAACATTCTTGGGCTCAAGAATACAGTAAAGTTGTGGGTGTTGGTGTTCCTTTTTTAATGGTTGCCGCCGATGCGCGATCTGCAGGTATGGCCGATCAAGGTGTGGCAACTTCTACAGACGCCTATTCGCAACAATACAATCCAGCAAAATATGCCTTTTCGTTAGATAAACAAGGTTTTTCAATCAGTTATACTCCGTATTTAATCAACCTTGTAAACGATATTTCGTTAGCTCAGGCAACATATTTCAATCGTATCAGCGAAAAAAGTGCTTTCGCAGGAAGTTTGCGATTTTTTGGTTTAGGAAACATCGATTTGCGCCAAACAGATGATCCCGATGAGGTGCTAAATTCCGTTAATCCAAATGAGTTTGCTCTTGATGGTTCGTATGCACTTAAATTGAGCGAACGCTTCTCGATGTCGGTTGCCGGGCGTTATATCCGTTCGTCCCTGCGAATTGCCAGCGATCAAAGTGATGCGAAACCTGCCAGTACGTTTGCAGTAGATGTAGCTGGTTTTTATCAATCAGAAGAAATTGCTTACGATAATTTCAATGGTCGTTGGAGAGCAGGTTTCAATATTCAAAATGTTGGACCTAAAATAAGTTATGATAACGACGAATTGAGTTCAAATTTTATCCCTGCCAATTTACGTTTAGGAACAGGTTTTGATTTTATTTTAGACGATTATAATAAAGTTTCGGTAAACTTAGAGGCAACAAAATTATTAGTACCAACGCCTCAAAATCCGGATTTGGACGGTGATGGAACAATTACCTCAGAAGAACGCAATCAAACCAATGATACCTACAGAAGAATTGGTTGGGTACCTGGAATTTTTCAATCTTTTAGTGATGCACCCGGCGGATTTAGCGAAGAGTTACAAGAAATAACCTATTCCATAGGTACCGAATATTTGTATCAAGACTCATTTGCGCTTCGAGCAGGTTATTTTCATGAAAATCCCGAAAAAGGAGCACGAAAGTTTTTCTCTTTAGGTGCTGGTTTCAAATACAATGTCGTGAAAATTGACGTTTCCTATTTGTTTTCAACCTCACAAGTCCGAAGCCCATTAGAAAATACATTACGTTTTTCACTATCGTTTAGTTTCGGCGACAAATACGACGAATACTAGTTAAAAATATAACATTTTTCCAATCCAAATTTCTTACCTGAAATTTGGATTTTTTTTCCTTAATACCTAACGATTTAAGTTGCTATAATGATGAAGAAGATAACCTTAACTACTACCTTTACTGTTTTTGAAACCAAAGAAAGCTTACCTAAAGAACTGCACGATTTGATGAATCAAGCAATTGCAATTCGGAAAAATGCATATGCTCCTTACTCCAAGTTTCGGGTGGGATGTGCGATTTTATTGGACAACGGTCAAATTGTTTTGGGTTCCAATCAAGAAAATGCAGCCTATCCTTCAGGACTTTGTGCTGAACGAGTTGCTATTTTTCAGGCAGGGAGTATTTTTCCGGAGGCCAAAATTGTAAAAATGGCAATTTCAGCTACAGCTGATGAAAAGCCTGTAACTGAACCAATTCCGCCATGCGGCTCTTGCAGACAATCGATTGCAGAATACGAGATCAAACAAGAAACGCCAATTGAAATTTTTTTTATGGGTGAAAGCGGCCCGGTTTATCAATCGGATTCACTCAGAAACCTGTTGCCGTTTATGTTTGATAAAAAGTTCTTATAAAAAAAACCAAAAAGGCATACATTAATTTTACTTCTTAGTCGGAATGTCTTATTTTTGCGTGCAAATACTTCGGGACAAATAAGTGTGAGGAAACTATAACGAAGTAGTTGAAGAAAATCACAGCAATAATTAGCAAAAGTTAAATTCACATGAAAGAAATTACAAGAGAAGTTTATTTAAAATGGTATGAAGAAATGCTGTTTTGGAGAAAGTTTGAGGATAAATTGGCTGCACTTTATATTCAGCAAAAAGTTAGAGGATTTCTTCACTTATATAATGGTCAAGAAGCGGTTTTGGCAGGTGCATTGCATGCAATGGATTTGAGTAAAGACAAAATGATTACTGCTTACCGAAATCACGTTCAGCCAATTGGTATGGGTGTTGATCCTCGAAAAGTAATGGCAGAATTGTTAGGAAAAAAAACAGGAACCTCCAAAGGAATGGGCGGTTCGATGCACATTTTCTCTAAAGAAAAAGGATTTTATGGCGGTCACGGAATCGTAGGAGCTCAAATTCCTGTAGGTGCCGGAATTGCTTTTGCAGATAAATATTTTGGCAGAGACGGTGTTACATTAACCTATTTTGGTGATGGAGCTGCTCGTCAAGGGTCACTTCATGAAGCATTTAATATGGCAATGTTGTGGAAACTCCCCGTAGTTTTTATAGTGGAAAACAATGGATATGCGATGGGAACTTCGGTTGAAAGAACCGCCAACCACTCAGATATTTGGAAGTTAGGTCTTGGGTACGAAATGCCTTGTGGCCCAGTGGATGGAATGAATCCAGTAAAAGTTGCCGAGGCAATGCACGAAGCAATTGATCGCGCAAGACGTGGTGATGGACCTACATTTTTAGAAATGAAAACCTATCGTTATAGAGGACACTCAATGTCAGATGCTCAATTGTACCGTACCAAAGACGAGGTTGAAGAATATAAAAAGATTGACCCAATCACGCAAGTTTTAGACATCATCAAAGAAAATAAGTATGCTACTGAAGCAGAAATTGAAGAAATTGATGAACGTGTAAAAGAATTAGTCGAAGAATGTGCAACTTTTGCGGAAGATTCTGATTTCCCTGAAATTCAACAATTATACGATGTAGTTTACGAACAAAAAGATTATCCTTTCATCCCTCATAAATTATAATCAATATGGCAACAGTAATAACAATGCCTCGCCTAAGCGATACAATGACCGAAGGAACTGTGGCTACTTGGCTAAAAAAAGTGGGCGACAAAATTAGCGAAGGCGATATTTTAGCCGAAATTGAAACCGACAAAGCAACAATGGAGTTTGAATCTTTCAACTCCGGAACCTTATTACATATCGGTATTCCCGAAGGAGAAACCGCACCAGTAGATTCGCTTTTGGCAATTATTGGTAAAGAAGGTGAAGATATTTCGGAACTATTAGAAGGAAAATCTTCGGATTCTAAAACGGAAGCTAAAGAAGAAAACAACACAAAAGTGGAATCTTCTGATGTTGAGAAAGTAGAAGAAACAAACGAAAAACAAAAGCCTGAATCCAAATCAACTGAGTTACCAAAAGGAGTTGTGGTTGTAACGATGCCTCGTTTAAGCGATACGATGACCGATGGAACTGTAGCAACTTGGTTAAAGAAAGTGGGCGACAAAGTAAGTGAAGGCGATATTCTTGCTGAAATCGAAACGGATAAAGCAACGATGGAGTTTGAGTCTTTTAATGCTGGAACTTTATTAGCGATAGGTATTAAAGAAGGCGAAACGGCTCCAGTTGACAGTCTTTTGGCGATTATCGGTCCGGAAGGAACGGATATTTCGGGTGTTGCAGATGGTTTTTCTAATGGAGGCTCGAAAGCTACTGAAAATTCGAAATCGGATACAGAAAAAGAGCAAACTGCAGAAGCTAAAGTTGAAAATGCCGAACCAGCCGAAGCTATTTCAAATGATAAAACATCAAACAACCGCATTTTTGCTTCGCCTTTGGCAAAAAAGATTGCCGAAGACAAAGGGATTAATTTGAGTGATGTTAAAGGTTCTGGTGAAAACGGACGCATTGTAAAAAGTGATGTGGAACAATTTACACCTGTTAAGCAAGAAGCAAAAGCGGCAGTAGCACCTTCAGAAGCAAAAGCGGAAGCACCTGCTCTAAAAGTGATAGCTCCATCGGGAGAAGTTTCTATCGAAGAAGTCAAGAATTCGCAAATGCGTAAAGTAATTGCAAAACGTTTATCCGAATCTAAATTTACAGCTCCTCATTATTACCTTAAAATTGAGGTAAGTATGGATGCAGCGATGGAATCGAGAGGAATTATCAATTCTTTACCTGATACTAAAGTTTCGTTTAACGATTTAGTAATCAAAGCCTCGGCAATGGCGTTAAAAAAACATCCAAAAGTGAATTCGCAGTGGAAAGAGGATGCAACAATCATCAACCACCACGTTAATATCGGTGTTGCGGTAGCTGTTGAGGATGGACTTGTAGTTCCTGTATTGAAATTTACCGATTTGATGAGTTTAACTCAAATTGGCGGAAGCGTAAAAGATTTGGCCGGAAGAGCTAAAAATAAAAAATTGCAACCCGCCGAAATGGAAGGAAGTACATTTACCGTTTCTAATTTAGGAATGTTTGGAATCACAGAATTCACTTCAATTATCAACCAACCCAATTCGGCTATTTTGTCGGTTGGAGCAATTGTAGAAAAACCAGTTGTAAAAAACGGACAAATTGTAGTTGGAAATACCATGATGCTCACATTGGCCTGCGATCACAGAACAGTTGATGGCGCAACGGGTGCTCAATTTTTGCAAACATTAAAAAATTATATCGAAAATCCTGTGACGATGTTAGCATAATTTGCTACTGAATATACCATATAAATCCCGTCTTGTTGTATTACGAGACGGGATTTTTTGTCTATTTTAGCATTCAAAATTATACATAGTATGCGGTATTTTTATTTTTTAGTTGTTTTCGTATTTATTGGTTGTAAATCTACTTCTGTTGCGACGGATGTTAACAACATTGATCAATCTTTTTCCTATAAAGTAGATGAGTCCAGTGTGAGCGAAACGCTTAAAACACTTTCGGCAGATGCTATGCAAGGCCGTGAATCGGGTACCGAAGGCGGAATCAAAGCAGCCGATTATCTTGCAGATTTGCTGAAAAAATATAATGTAAAGCCTTATTTTCAATCGTATAGAGATACGTTGTCTAATTTTGATGAGGCCAATACCGCTTTTAATATTGTTGGAGTTATCGAAGGAAGCGATCCTGCTTTAAAAGACGAATTTGTGATTTTAGGAGCCCATTACGATCACATTGGCGTTACAGAAACGAGCGAAGACGGCGATTTTATCAATAATGGCGCAAACGACGATGCTTCTGGAGTTACAGCTGTGGCAGAAATAGCAAAGTATTTTGGAGCAAATAAAACAAATAAAAGAAGTATTTTAATCGCCTTTTTTGCTGCAGAAGAAACGGGTTTGTTAGGCTCGTTTCATTTGGCTAAAATGTTAAAAAAGGACAACTTTAATTTATACACTATGCTTAATTTTGAAATGATTGGAGTTCCGATGAAAGCCGATTATACAGCTTACATCACGGGTTTTAGCAAGTCGAATATGGCTTCGAAGATAAATGACTATGCGGGGAAAAAATTAGTGGGCTATTTGCCAATGGAGTTTCAATACCAATTATTTAGTCGTTCGGATAATTTTCCGTTTTTCAAAGAATTCAATGTGCCTTGCCAGACGGTTTGTACTTTTGATTTTACCAATTTCGATTATTACCACCACGTAAAAGACGAATTTGAAGTTATGGATATCACTCACATGACACGTTTCATCCAAGATATTTTACCGGCTGTAGAAAAAATGACGAATACCGATGCAAGGGAGATTGTTTTGAAGTAAGGCCTTTCACAGTCCCTCCCAAAAAGCAGAGCTTGGAGCAGATAGCGGGAATGGACAGATATATTAGAAAAAACGGTACGGAATAAAGATTTGAAATTTTTGTAGTCCAAGAGATAATCCCGAAGTTTCGGGAGAAGCCGAAAGATTTTAGAATAGCCCCGATAGAAAGGAGTATCCTCCCGATTTTTTATCGGGAGAGACGGGATGATAGCGGGAACATCGATTAAAGAAAGCGAATAGACGTGCTTAAAAAAAATACAAATGAAAAACGTAATTATTACAGGAACAAGTAGGGGAATTGGTAACGAACTCGCCCTGAAATTTGCTAATGAGGGCCACCAAGTGTTGGCGATTTCTAGAAAGATCTGTTCTGTCTTAGCCAAACACGAAAATGTAACGTGTTTATCAGTCGATTTATCGGATGCGGAGGAGTTGAAAAATATAGAACAGTTTTTGACTTCAACTTGGAAACAGGTGGATATCGTTATTCATAATGCGGGTGCAATTTTACTAAAACCTTTTACTGAAACGAGCGTTGCCGACTTTAGAAAAATTTACGAAGTAAACGTTTTTGGCGTGGTTGCTTTAACGCAAATTGCGTTACCCTATTTAAAATCGGGCAGTCATGTCGTGACAATTAGTTCGATGGGCGGCATTCAGGGAAGTATGAAATTCGCCGGACTTTCAGCATACAGTTCCAGTAAAGGAGCGGTGATCACTTTGGCAGAATTACTTTCGGAAGAATATAAAATGCAGGGCATTTCGTTTAACGTGTTGGCTTTGGGTTCGGTACAAACGGAGATGTTAGCCGAAGCTTTTCCAGGATATCAAGCACCACTTTCGGCGGGGCAAATGGCCGAGTACATTATGGATTTTTCGATAAAAGGCAATCAGTTTTTTAATGGAAAAGTGCTTCAGGTATCGAGTTCTACGCCTTAAAAAAGACTGCAAGATGAATGAAACTTTGGCTAAATACATTCCGGAACACGCGGTAGCTCCTGTTTTTGAGTTGATTGTGCAAAATCACGTGCATCTTAAAATTGTGAATGAACGTGTAACCCGACATGGGGATTACCGCCGTGCGGTATCTGGAAAACACGAAATTACCGTCAATGCGAATTTAAATGCTTACAAGTTTCTGATTACATTGGTGCACGAAATTGCGCATTTAGTGGCTTTTGAAAAATTTGGTCGCACTATAAAACCACACGGTCAGGAATGGAAATATTGTTTTCAGCGGTTGATGATACCCTTTATTCGTCCAGAAATTTTTCCGAATCAACTGTTGCCACTTTTAGCAAAGCATTTTAAAAATCCAACGGCAAGCAGCGATACGGACGCTCGACTGGCCCTTGCCTTAAAGTATTTTGACAAACCGAACGATAAAAATTTTGTTTTTGATATTCCAATTGGAAGTGTTTTTAGAATTCATAATGGCAAAGTTTTCAAAAAAGGAAATCTTAGAGTAAAACGATATGAGTGTACCGAAGTTACTTCGGGTAGAATATTTTTGTTCAATCCAAATGCAGAAGTCGAATTGCTAAAACCATAATTTTAACATAAAGATTACTTATATTTGCTTTGTTGCAATACAGAATTTATCAATTTTAGAGAATTTAACTTTAATATTTTAGGATGAACAATAATTATTATGCGATAGTTATGGCGGGAGGTGTTGGCTCTCGTTTTTGGCCAGTGAGTACCGCTGAGTTCCCAAAACAATTTCACGACATGTTGGGCTGTGGCGTAACGCTACTCCAAAAAACATTTTCTAGATTGGAACAATTAATTCCGCCAGAAAATATTTTGATTTTAACCAATGAACGATATAACGATTTGGTTTTGGAACAATTGCCAAAGGTGCATCCCAACCAAATTTTGCTTGAACCAGCAATGCGAAACACCGCGCCTTGTATTTTATACGCAACTTTAAAAATCCAAAAATTAAATCCAAATGCAATGATGGTGGTAGCGCCAAGTGACCATTGGATTGAAAATGAAACGGCTTTTATAGAAGATTTACAAACTGCTTTTGATTTTTGCGAAAAGAACGATGCTTTAATGACATTAGGTATTCAACCTACATTTCCAAATACAGGCTTTGGGTATATTGAGTTTAATAAAGAAGACAAGAACCAAATAAAAAAAGTACAGCAATTTAGAGAAAAACCAGATTACGAGACTGCAAAAAAGTTTCTTGAAAGTGGTAATTTTTTATGGAATGGCGGTATTTTTATTTGGAGTGTTCAGTCGGTCTTACAGGCTTTCGAACGTTTTCAACCGCAGTTATTGGCTTTGTTTTCAGAAGGTATTCCAACATATAATACCCAAGCTGAAAGTGAGTTTATTACCCAAAACTATGCTTTAGCCGAAAATATTTCTATCGATTATGCCGTAATGGAACACGCGGAAAATGTGTTTGTTTTACCCGCTAGATTTGATTGGAACGATTTAGGAACTTGGGGGTCACTTTATGATAAGTTGCCAAAAGATGTTAATGAAAATGCAATAATCAACTCAAAAGTGATTATTGAAAACGCTTCAAATAACATTATCCGAAGCAATGCTAAAAAATTAATCATTGTTGATGGCTTAAACGATTTTATAATTGTAGACCATAACGATGTGTTACTCATTTATCCAAAATCCAAAGAGCAAGAAATTAAATCGCTCATTGAGAAAGTAAAATAAGGGCTGCATTCTCCAATTATCAGTATTTAAAGTTTCTTTATTTGGGAGTTTTGCTTATCCCGGTTTTTATCGAGAGGCTGTTTCAACAAAGTTTATGCAACACCAATTTAAATTATATTTTAGGGAAGGAATTTTTATGGCAAAAAAGCTACAAAAAGGGATTTCCGCTTTAAGCCCTAATGCGTAAATAATATAAGAATAGAACTAAGCCAAATAAAGTTATTTTTCCAAAATACATAAATCTCAAAATACTTAAATTTACAATGAAAACTTTATTCAAAAAAGTCGGTATTTTATTTTTTATGTTTTACTGCACATTGGCTCAAGGACAATTGGCTGCATTTACTTTTTCAGTCACAAAAACAAATGAAACTTGCGAAGCGAACGGAACTTTGAGTTTTTCGGTACAAAATGCAACGGCTGGTTCGCAAATTACCTATTCTATTTTTTTGCTTCCCAATACGGTCAATCCCCTTACCGTTACTACACAAAATAATTATACGGGACTAAATTCTGGAAGTTATTTGATTGTTGCAACACAAAATTTACTTGACCAAAGCAATTCGCAACAGCAAACCGTTACCATTTTAGATCAGGTTGTCCCTTTACAGTACCAACTGGATGGACAAAACGCTGTTTGTATCAATAACGGTCAAATTACCGTTAATGTTACCCAAGGTCAAGCCGTGAACTATGAAATTATTGCGGGTCCCATTTTGAAACCCTTGCAGCTTTCACCCATTTTTACGGGTTTATCAGCAGGTGTTTATTTGGTTCGCGTTTATGACAATTGTGGAAACGGAATTGTTCAAACCTATACTTTATTTGAATCTCCAAGTACAATAAACGTTTCTCCTGTAAGTACCATTGATATCATCGATTGCGAAAATGCCGTCATCAACCAGACAATTACATCTGGAGCTGGAGTAATTTTCTATCCGCTTGTTCTTCAATACACGGTTACGTTACCCAATGGAGCTACTACTACGGTCAGCCAAACCATAACAAGTGGCAACCTTAATTTTGTAACAATCGCTCAAAATATTCCAGTAACAATTGGCCAATCACTTACGTATTCCTTATCGTTAGTAGATGGTTGCGGCACGACTTTCAATAGTTCGGGTTCGCTTTCTATTCCCCCCACGGCACCAAATTTAGCTGTAATACCCAACGGTTGCGGGATCAATAATTATAAAGTTCAAAAAGCAAATAATGTAATTGTAATTAGTGCTCCGGCGGCTTACACTACACCTTTGCCTTACACAGTACCTAGCTCTGGAGGAAATGAGTATCCGCTCATCAATTTTCCACCGGGTACCTATGTGTTGCAGGTTACAAGTTTATGTGGGGTAGTGAGTACCTTGACATTAACAGTTGCCTCTTCACCCATCGCTCCACCATCTATTGCGGTTCGCTTGGGTTGTGAAAATGGTTTTGGATCTGTAAAAATTTCAAGTCAAGTCGATATTGCATCTGCCCAATTGATTCAAGCTCCAATAAATGCAGGTTTTATTTTACCGATGGACGTTTCATCGCTTCTTTTTGGAACGCCACAGTCAGTTAATATGAACAACTTACCCGCTGGGCAATATGTTTTTTCCGTAGTAGACGAATGCGGTACAACAGTAAATTTGACCGCAACGATTCAAAGTTATGCTGAGGTAAAAACGGTGAATGTATTCGAAAATTGCGGCTCTTTTGATTTGTTTTTAAATCACGCAACCATACCTTTTGTAGCCATGACCTATCATTTGGAGAAATATTTTCCGAATGGAAATTATTGGGGACACCCCATAACGGGTCTTGTAGGCGCCAATTTGGTATTGGGTAATAACGCGATAACCTACAATATTGCAAGTTCGGGGCAGTTTAGAGTAATTGGAAAAAACTTTATTTATGGAAATGGCGGTCCGAGTGTAAATTGCGTATTGATCATTAACGAATTTGATTTTTTTTCTGTGCCAAACATCAATGCAGTTTATAGTTTTTCTTGTGATGCTGATGGTTTCGACGTATTCGTGGATGCCGAGGGAGTGGGCAATTTGAATTATAAAATTATAGCTAAAAACGGAGTGCCCATTCTAATTGATAATGCTACCAGTGCGCTTTTTTCTAATTTAGAAGCAGGAATTTATACCTTTCAAGTGCAAGACAGTTGCAACAATATTTTATCGGCGGATTTTGAAGTAGGAAGCATACAGACTTTCTCAGTGATAGCATCTGACTTATGTCCTCAACAAAATGCAACTTTATCAGTAGCCCAATTTGATTATTTAAGTTACCAATGGTGGAAGGGAAACGACAATGCCACTATTTTAAGTACGACCAACAGTTTAAATTTGTCAAATTTTAATCCCTTAACGGACTCTGGGATGTACCACGTACGGATTTTTTATGCGGGTTCGGCAAATTCCTGCATTGATACCCAATTGGATTATTTTATCAACAGTGTTGATTTTATCATGAATGCAGGCGAAAATTCTACATTGGCTTTTTGCGGAAGTCCCGGGATTTTAAATTTGAATACTATTTTAGAAGGAAATCCAAATCAAAACGGCGTATGGGAAGAACTAACAAACAGCGGATTACTTAATGGTTCGAGTTGGAACTCAACAACAATAAACCAAGGAATTTTTAACTTCAAATATACCGTTACCGGATTATGTGGAGCTGTTGATTTTGCCCTTGTTCAAATTTCAATTGACTCAATTCCAGATAGCCTTTCGGCAAATGTCAATGCGGCAATTTGTTTTGGAGAAACTATCGAGTTTACTACTGGTTTTGTTGAAAACGCTACCTATTCGTGGGAAGGTCCCAATAATTTTATGTCAACACAACAAAATCCAATTATAGAAAATGCGTCTTCCATAAGCGAAGGTACTTACTTTTTAACCATAAGCAACGGCATTTGTGAGTCAGAACCTATTCCTGTTGTAGTAGCACTAAATAATGTGCCTGATTTTAAAATAGCTGGTAACTGTATCAACGATAATTCGGATTATCAATTGTATGCAGAACCGACTGATTCTGTTGTAAATCCGGGCGATTATTCCTACTCTTGGAACAGTCCATCGGGTAATGTAGGAAGCTCAAATCCGACTTCAATTCTGGGCAAAGAGTCGGGAATTTATACAGTAACCATTACCAACAATGTCGGCTGTTCAATCGTTTTAACACACGAAGTAAAAGGAACGGTTTGTAAAATTCCAAAAGGCATTTCACCCAATGGCGATGGCTCAAACGACAGTTTTGATTTAACGGGTTTTAAGGTAAAAAAATTAATTGTGTATTCGCGTTACGGCAATATAGTTTATGAACAGTTGAATTACACCAATCAATGGCACGGTCAGGATTTTAAAGACCGAAAACTTCCAGCGGCAACGTATTTTTACCACATCACAACAGAAGCTGGTGAAGAATTAGTGGGATGGGTATTCGTTATTCGTCAGGACTTATGATTTGTTCAAGTCTTTTAAATAAGCTTCTCGCACTTTTTTAAATAAGTTTGAAGAATAAACAAAATCTACAACCGCTTCGTTTTCAGTAACAAACATTTCGTCCTTGTTGCCCTGCCACGCTTTTAAACCATTTTTTAAAAAAAGAATATTTTCTCCAATTTCCATTACCGAATTCATATCATGCGTATTGATCACGGTCGTGATATCATATTCCTCTGTGATCTCTTTGATCAAATTATCAATCAATGTGGAAGTATTGGGATCCAAACCCGAGTTGGGTTCGTCGCAAAATAAATATTTAGGTTTATTTACAATGGCTCTTGCAATGGCGACACGTTTTTGCATTCCGCCCGAAATTTCCGAAGGTAACTTGTGATGAGCGTCAATCAAATTTACTCGTTTTAGCACAAAATCAACACGATCGTTGATTTCTGAACGGTTGTTTTTTGTAAACATTTTCAAAGGGAAAGCCACATTTTCGGCCACAGTCATTGAATCAAACAAAGCACTTCCCTGAAAAACCATTCCAATTTCGGTTCGCAGTTCGCGCTTTTCGTCTCTAGAAAGATTGAAGTAATTTCGGCCATCAAACTCAATTGTACCGTTGTCCGGAATGTGAATGCCTAAAAGTGATTTTAGCAAAACCGTTTTTCCGGAACCACTCTGACCAATGATTAAATTTGTTTTTCCCGTTTCAAAAACAGAAGAAATGCCTTTTAAAACTTTATTATTGCCAAAAGATTTTTCTAAATTTTTAATTTCTATCATTAGGTTAAAAGTAATTGGGTGATAATATAATTTACTAAAATGATCGAAACCGATGTCCAAACAAACGCTACTGTACTCGCTTTACCCACTTCAAGCGCGCCACCTTTCATATAAAAACCGTGAAACGAAGGAATTGTAGCCAAAAGCAAGGCGAAAAGGAATGTTTTGATAAATGCATAGGCAATGTGAAAGGGTACAAAATCCGTTTGCAACCCAATTATAAAGTTATCACTGCTGGTAAAACCACCGTAAACACCCGCCATCCAGCCGCCTAGCATCCCTAAAAACATCGAAATTCCAATAACAAAAGGATACAATAAAAGCGCCATCAACTTTGGAAAAACCAAATAATTTACCGCATTTACACCCATCACTTCCAAAGCATCTATTTGTTCAGTAACCCGCATTGTTCCTATACTTGAAGTAATAAACGAACCCATTTTTCCGGCCATAACTACCGAAATAAAGGTAGGTGCAAATTCTAACAGTACGGATTGCCGCGTGGCAAATCCAATCAAGGATTTTGGAATCAATGGATTAGTTAAGTTCAAAGCCGTTTGAATCGCCACAACACCGCCTACAAAAAAGGATATGAAAGCTACAATCCCCAACGAACCAATAATTAAATCGTCAATTTCTTTAATCAACAACCCTTTCATTACCTTCCATTTGGTTGGTTTTCTGAAAATTTCTTTCCACATTAGGAAATACCTCCCAATTTGCGATAAATAGCGAACTAACATCATATTTTTAAATAAAGGCTAATTTATAAAGAACTTCCGACTTATGTCTTATGAAATTCTAATTTTTTTTGGGCGTTCTCCTCCGTAACCCCGATAGCTATCGGGACCGGCCTTCCGTTACAATCTGTCATTGCCTTGTTTCTTGAAATGACAGGATTTCCACTGCAAACGAAGTTCACAGAACGTTGCTTAAAATAAATGTTGTGTGAAGTAATTCTTAACGCGAGCCAGAATTTCAACTCAAATTAACTTTAATTATAACTTCATCATTTTTGTACCAAAGACTTTCCTTTTATCAAATACACAATTCGCTTCAGTATAATTCCAATTACTGCAGCAACCCTACCCAAAACAAATATCACTTTTCAGCCTTTTTTAAACTAAGTTTCACATACATTAACCATAGAATTCTGTAAATTTGCAGGGAATGAAAATCACCGAGCAAATAAAGCAGCCCATACTTTCTGAAATGGAACTTTTTGAATCAAAGTTCCACGATGCGATGACCTCAAAAGTGGCTTTGCTCAACCGGATTACGTATTACATCGTTAACCGAAAAGGAAAACAAATGCGTCCGATGTTTGTTTTTCTAACCGCCAAAATGATTTCTGGCGGATCCGTAAACGAACGCACCTATCGGGGAGCTTCGGTTATTGAACTGATTCATACAGCAACATTGGTTCATGACGACGTGGTGGACGACAGTAACCAAAGGCGTGGTTTTTTTTCCATAAACGCTTTGTGGAAAAACAAAATTGCCGTTTTGGTAGGCGATTATTTACTTTCAAAAGGATTACTTCTTTCCATTGACAACGGCGATTTTGATTTGCTTCAAATCATTTCTG
>NZ_JBIPPD010000232.1:0-4827 GCF_044368625.1 Flavobacterium sp.
CGAGTTTGTTTATAAGCTAAATCGCAGATATTTTGGTGAGAAAATCTTCGATAGACTAGTGATAGCAAGTATTACAGGAGTATGATTAAAAAAGGATATGCATATAAATTTTTAAAATAAGACATTTAATCTGAGCAATAACTTAAGTTATTAAAAGCATCACGAGTAAAAGTTAAATTTTAAACTGCTCATGGAATAATTTACAATCTGTATTTGCGTGCAATTTTTTATCAGGGGTGTTCGTTTTTAGTTAAACCGAATTCTTCGCTCTTCTATCTGCAAAAAATTCTTGCAACATCTTTTTGCTTCCCACAATCCACAAAATGTCGTTTTCTTGCAATAATAGCGTAGAATCAGGATTCAAGAAGCGTTTGCCATCCCGTTCAATTCCCACAACCATTCCGCGGGTTTTTTCTCTAATTTGCGAATCCCTGATGGTTTTGCCAATAAAAAGTTCGTTGTGAAGTTCCAATTGTTTCAAGATAATATCGTTGTCCAAAGCCTTTTCTGGAATTTCAAATTCGTGTTGGTCCAGATATTCCTGAAACTTAGTGATTTGATCATCCGTTCCGATAACACAGATTTCGTCACCTGGAAACAATCGTTCTGCTTTATTTGGAATGTCAATCGTAATTTCACCCCGTTTGATAAACGCAATATTAATTCCTAAATTTTCGCGAAGTTGCAGTTCGTCGAGCGTTTTCCCAGCAATATTAGATTCTTTTGCAATGTCAAATGTTGTCATGTGACCGTCCCAAGGCGTCAGGTGACTTCTGCTTTTACTGGCTTGGATAATTTCACGAGCGTTCAGGTTTTCTACAAAACGACGCTCTATTTTATGGTATTGATCATTCAATTTTTTTGGAAACAAAATGTAAGTCCCAATTGCAACTACCAATGCAATCAATGCGATAACAGGAGAGAAAAAAGTATTGAGTAGGAAACCAAGAAAAAATAAAGTCAACAACATTCGTAAAAGCACCATCATAATTATAGGACCACGGTATTTTCGAATTTTCATCAACTCGTCTACCTGTGTTTTTGCAACACGTCGAAGCGAAAGGGCATAGAAAAATGGCGATAAAATAACCAATGTAATTACCGCTGCGAGTGCATTTCCATAACGGGAATCTTCGACCAACGGTAAAATATATTGCGAAGAAAGCAGGATGATGGCAACAATAATAACTGAGTGAATAATTACTTGAGTTAAATATGCTTTCAATACTATTTGCCAGTTACTTGCTGATTTTATAGAAACAGAATTTGAACTGTAACGATCGATTGTTTTTGCCCATTTTTTTGGAATTTTACTTTCGATAAAATTTGAAAAAGGAACCGCAAATTTAATCATGTAAGGCGTTGTAAAAGTGGTAACGGCCGAAACAGCTACTACTATCGGATATAGAAAATCGCTGGTCACTTTGAGCGTCATTCCAAGAGTAGCAATGATAAATGAAAATTCCCCAATTTGCGACAAACTCATCCCTGTTTGAATGGACTGCTTGAGGGGTTGACCCGAAACCAATGCTCCAATTGTGGAACTAATTGATTGTCCAAAAATGGTAACCAACGTTAAAATGCAAACGGGTGCTGCATATTCAATTAATGTGTTGGGATCAATCAACATTCCTACCGATACAAAAAATACCGCCCCAAACAAATCCTTTACTGGTTTTACCAAATGTTCTACATTTTCGGCTTGCGTCGTTTCAGCAATAATAGAACCCATTATAAAAGCACCCAAAGCCGGCGAAAAACCCACATTGGAAGCCAAAATTACCATCATCAAACACAAGGCAATGGCTATAATCAAAGTCATTTCGTCGGTCAACAGATTTTTTGCTTTGCGCAATAATGTTGGAATAAAAAAGATACCACCAATAAACCACAAAGTCAAAAAGAACACCAATTTTAAAATGGACAGCAGTAATTCGCTTCCTGAAAACTGCTGGCTTACCGCTATTGTCGATAACAAAACCATCATTAAAATAGCCACAATATCTTGCACAATCAGTGAACCTAATACAATGCCGGCAAATTTTTGTGTTTTTACACCGAGCTCATCAAAGGTTTTTAAAATTATGGTTGTCGACGAAATGGCCAAAATCGCTCCTAGAAATATACTGTCCATTTTCTCCCACCCCATCAACATGCCGACAAAATAACCCAATATGACCATAAAAATAATTTGGGTCGTAGCCGTTATGGAAGCCGAACCTCCCACTTTCATCAACTTCTTAAAACTAAATTCCAACCCAAGGCTGAAAAGCAAAAATATGATTCCGATTTCTGCCCAAGTTTCTACACCTGCCTTGTCTTCCACTGATGGAAAAAAGTGAAAGTTATTTCCTGCCAAAAATCCAGCAACCAAATAACCCAAAACCAAAGGTTGCCTGATTTTTTTAAACAAAAGCACCGCAATTCCTGCCGTCATCAAAATCAAACCCAAATCACTGATCAAAGGTTTAAGATGAGAAGTAGTACCGGCCGTTAACAAAAACGTAGAGAAAAAATGAATCACAGGTTAAATTTTTGGGTTTGCCGAAAGATAAATAAAAACCAAATACAATACTAAATTTTAAAACAGAGTTTAACTTAAAATTAAAAAATCCCTCTCGTAAAATGATTGTTACGAGAGGGATAAATTTTAAGTGTGAAAAGTGCTACACGCCCAAATAATTACTCGGAGAAATAGCAAGCAATTCTGTTTTAATGGTTTCAGAAATTTCCAAGGTATGAATAAATGCATGTATAGCATTTTTGTCAATCACGGTATTGGTTCGCGTCAATCCTTTCAAGGCTTCATAGGGATTGGGATAACCTTCGCGACGTAAAATCGTTTGAATCGCTTCGGCAACTACCGCCCAATTTTTTTCTAAATCTTCTTCAAATTTGGGTTCGTTGAGCAATAATTTTTTCAAACCTTTCAAGGTGGCTTCAAAAGCAATTAAGGTATGGCCCATCGGGACGCCAATATTTCGCAAAACCGTGCTGTCGGTCAAATCGCGTTGCAAACGAGACAACGGTAATTTGGCCGAAAGGTGTTCGAAAATAGCATTGGCTATGCCCAAATTTCCTTCTGAATTTTCAAAATCAATCGGGTTTACTTTATGCGGCATAGCTGACGAACCAATTTCGCCCGCTTTGATTTTTTGTTTGAAATAGTCCATCGAAACATACGTCCAAATGTCACGATCCAAGTCAATTATAATGGTATTGATTCTTTTTAAAGCATCAAAAAAGGCTGCAAAATGGTCGTAATGTTCAATTTGAGTAGTGGGAAAAGAATGATGCAAACCTAATTTTCCAACCACAAAATCAGTTCCAAATTTTTTCCAGTCGATTTGAGGATAGGCCACGTGATGGGCATTGAAATTTCCGGTAGCACCACCAAATTTTGCCGCAAACGGAATGGTAAATAACATTCGCATTTGCTCTTCCAAGCGTTCTACAAAAACGGCAATTTCCTTGCCCAAACGGGTAGGAGAGGCCGGCTGACCGTGCGTTCGTGCCAACATCGGAATATTTGCCCAATCCTGACTCAATTCTTTGAGCTTACTGATTAAAGCCACTAAACTTTTTAAATAGACATTCTCAAAAGCTTCCTTGGTCGAAAGCGGAATGGCGGTATTATTAATGTCTTGCGAAGTCAATCCGAAGTGGATGAACTCTTTATATTGGCTTAACGCCAAATTATCAAAGGCAGTTTTGATAAAATATTCCACTGCTTTTACATCGTGATTGGTGGTTTTCTCAATGTCTTTTATGGATTGAGCATCTTCGGAAGAAAAATTTCGATAAATGTCACGCAATTTTTCAAAAACAGATGGATCAACGTCTTGTACTTGCGGCAACGGAATTTCGCACAACGCGATGAAATACTCAATTTCAACTAAAACCCGGTATTTAATCAAGGCTTCTTCCGAAAAATAAGGCGAAAGGTTCATCGTTTTGCTTCTGTAGCGACCGTCAATGGGCGACACCGCATTCAATTCGTTCAAGAGATTCATAGTAGTTGTGTTTTTGTAAGCTAGCAAAGATAAGGTTTTACAGCCAAATCACAAATGGGCAAATGCTGTGGAAATGCAGTATTTTTGAGGGAAATTTTCATCAAAATTCTTCATTTCAATTACCACAAATCACTCACTTCATCCTTTATAAACGCCAAAGCGGCATTACTTGGTGTGTCTTTGTCGAATAATTCTTTTAAAATCAATTCGCGTAATTCATTTGCTGTAGAAATTTCTGATGTTGCAGCTGCCTTTCGAATCATTTGAATGGTAGCGTTTTTGGCGGTTACTACATAACCCCAACAACTTGTAGAAACATAAATTTGCTGCGTCAAATTGTGTTCAAATTCTTGATCGATGGATGCAATTAGGTAATCTGCATAATCGTTTTTATCTGTTGAAATTGGAGTAACCCGAATCAAAAGTTTCGACGGATTGATGCGTTCTAAAAGCAATGAAAGTCGCTCGTAGGCTTGCAATCGTAGCGGTAATGCTTGCTTTTGTGTTTCTTTTTGGTTCAACCATCTTCGGGTGTGTTGTTGGTCTTTGAAGTACGAATTGAATAAAAAGTACGCCACGCCTCCTGTAATTAATGAAGGTAAGGTATAACTCAATAATTCGATAATTTTGGTAGTTTCCATATATTTTGTAAAAAATGTAATTGGGATTTAATTGCCTTCAAAAATAGAATGATTTTCGCAAAACCCAGCAAAAATTAGCATTTATTTGAAAAAAGAAAGCCGAAAATCTTGCGGTTTACAAATAGTAAACAACAAAACTTCCGACTTTAAAACTGCTGTATTTTAGAAAATCT
>NZ_JBIPPD010000233.1:0-4765 GCF_044368625.1 Flavobacterium sp.
TTTGACCTTAAACACTTGGAGGAAAACTCCAAGTGTTTTTAATTTATCTGTTGCACTTATAACTTGAACTTACATTTCAAATTATGTACAAATTATTTATTTTTATGTTCTTGACAGTACTATCAACTGTTTCCGCTCAAACCCCAATTTTTAAAGATAAATTTGATCAAACCATCAAAGTTCTGAATTTTGGAACCTTCCACATGAGGTATACCGATGATGCAACTTCCGTTGAATTTGACGAAAATGATGCAAAAAATAAAGCAGAAGTTCACAAGATAGCGCAACTCTTGGCTAAATTTAAGCCCACAGTAATTATTGTAGAAACGCCGCCTTCATACAATCCAACTTTGCAAAAAGCGTATCAGGCGTATTTACAAAACCCTAAAATGGAAATCAAAGATCCAAATGAAATTGAATTGCTCGCTTTTGAATTGGGTCGTTTGGCACAAACACAACGAATATTTGGCATCGATCATAAAATGGGCTACAATTATGGAATAGGATATGAATTAGCGGCAACAAAAGTCAATGATGCAACCTATGAAAACTACATGAATTTGGCTACAGCCGAAGAAAAAAAAATAAATTTTGATCAATTACCGGTTTTTGAACAACTGAAGATGACCAATCATCCCCAATATCTAGACTTTCTAATAAATGTAAATGCGGATATGTTGGCTTATGTTTCAACCGAACAAAAATTTGAAGGAGCCGATGAAGCCGCTAAATTTTACCAAAGAAACCTAAGAATGTATTCCAATCTGAATCAAATTGACCTAAAACCAACCGACCGTGTGTTTATACTTATGGGTGCGGCTCATACTGCTTTTTTCAATGATTTTATGAAACGGAGTCCCAAATACGAGTTAGTCAATCCTTTTATGTATCTTAAATAAGTCGGTAATAGTTTGAATTTTAACTAATTTTGCCTAACTTCATTGTTAAAATTTGTTTCAGTTGTAAAGTTGAATTTTTAATTGATAAAACTTTGAACTTGAAACTTCAAATTAAAACCTATGGCACAATTTATAAAAATATACGAAGACAAACCCAACGAAGCGGCGATTGATAAGGTAGTCAAAGTTTTGAAAGACGGCGGTTTAGTGATTTATCCTACCGATACGGTTTATGGTTTGGGCTGTGATATTACCAACACAAAAGCTTTGGAACGTATTGCGAAAATCAAAGGAATTAAACTTGAAAAAGCAAACTTCTCGTTCGTTTGTTCGGATTTGAGCAATATTTCAGATTATGTTCGGCAAATTGATACCAGTACATTCAAACTTTTGAAACGAGCACTTCCAGGCGCCTACACCTTTATTTTGCCCGGAAATAACAATTTACCCAAGGAATTTAAAAAGAAAACAACAGTTGGAATCCGGGTTCCAGACAATGCCATTGCGTTGGAAATTGTGCGAAAACTCGGCAATCCCATAGTATCAACCTCCATTTACGATGAAGATGATGTGATTGAATACACTACCGACCCTGAATTGATTTTCGAAAAATGGCAAAACTTAGTAGACGTAGTTATCGACGGTGGATATGGCGACAACCAACCATCTACCATTATTGATTTGTCGGGACACGAGCCTGTACTTATTAGAGCAGGAAAAGGAGATGTTGATATTATTTAAATTTCGGAAAAGAACATAAAGACGAAAAGACTTAGAGACAAAAAGACATAAAAATGTAGATAGGTAAAGATGCTTTGTTACTCATCGCTTTTGCTAAACAAGTACACCCATTCAATTTTACAATGCAAATCAGCACATGAAAACCACAAAAGTAACTAAAGAAACGATTTTAAAAATCTACCATCCTGTCCAAAACGACACCCACAAAGGTATTCAAGGTCACGTTTTGATTATTGGCGGAAGTTATGGCAAGATGGGTGCGCCACTTTTATCAGCAAGAGCGGCATTGCATTCCGGATGTGGTTTGGTTACGGTTTTTGTACCAAAAATGGGGTATTCCATTTTGCAAACTGCTTTTCCAGAAGCGATGGTTTTGACCGATAAAAACGAGATGCACCTTTCGGATATTGCATTCTCAATCGTTCCAAAAGCCATTGGCATAGGGATGGGAATGGGGCAGGAACCCAAAACCCGCCGCGCTTTTTATAAATTTTTGACTTCCAATACCCTTCCACTCGTGATTGATGCCGACGGACTCAACGTGTTGGCCTACAATCCGAAATACTTGTTGCAACTCAAACCCAAAACCATTCTCACACCGCATGTAGGCGAACTCGAACGCCTCATCGGTACATGGAATTCTGATGCAGAAAAATTCGAGAAAACCGCGGCACTTTCAGCCTCTTTGGATGCTGTAGTAGTGATGAAAGGAGCGCCAACCTATATTTTTTCGGATGGAAAATGTTTTGAAAACAGTACAGGAAATCCTGCTTTGGCAACCGCTGGAAGTGGCGATACCTTAACGGGAATCATTACGAGTTTTTTAGCTCAAGGTTATCCCGCAGAAGACGCCGCTATTTTAGGAGTTTTCATCCACGGTTTAACTGCTGATTTGGCTTTGCCAACAACGGGAACACAAGCTTTCGTAGCTTCAACGATTATTGCATATTTAGGAAAGGCCTTTTTGGAAGTGGAGCGGCAGAAATAAAAAATTTCCAACATTCTTTGTCGATAATATTTTACCCAGAAATTCGATGGCCTCAAAGTTGTAGACGTTCTCTTATTGTGTAAAACTATTGAAAGATATTCATTTAAACACCAAACATTTATGTCAAATAAAGAGTAAGCCTTAAGATTTGTATTGGAAAAAAATCATATATGTTAAATTTTGAAGCGAGATAAAGCTTTCCTTCGGCTGATACATCGGCATTAGAGCGCGAGATTGATATGAAGGTGTATGCATTATATGGTTTGAGTGATGAGGAGATAAAGGTTGTGGAGGGGGAGTAGGAAGTATTAAGATTGGAGGATTAAAAATTACCATTATCGCAATAGATATTAATGTTTGTAACACATTGATTAAAATTATATTTCTCAGCATAACCTCCAGCTTTATCTGTTAAAGATTTGAATTTCCTCCAGCTTTAGCTGATAAAGATTTGAATTGCCTCCAGCTTTAGCTGATAAAGATTTGAATTGCCTCCAGCTTTATCTGTTAAAGATTTTAATTGCCTCCAGCTTTAGCAGTTAAAGATTTCAATTGTTTTCAGCTTTAGCTGTTAAAGATTTCAATTGTTTTGAGCTTTAGTTGTTAAAGATTTCAATTGTTTTGAGCTTTAGTTGTTAAAGATTTCAATTGCTTCCAGCTTTAGCTGATAAAGATTTGAATTGCCTCCAGCTTTAGCTGATAAAGATTTGAATTGCCTCCAGCTTTAGCTGATAAAGATTTGAATTGCCTCCAGCTTTAGCTGGAGGAATATATAGAATTAAATATCAGGCTTTAGCCAAAATCAATATTGATGAATTACAGCAATAATGTAAATAAATTTTCAACTATTTCATTTATAAGAGTTTACATCCATTTTGTTTGGTCAACAAAAAACAGAATACCATACCTAGCGACTCCTGAAATAAGACAAACTGTTTGGAATCACGTCCGGGAAAATGCCAAGGAGAAAGCAATTTATATTGATTTTATAAATGGACATGCTGAATATTGTCATTGTCTGATTTCTCTTGGAGTTGACCAAACTATTCAAAAAGTGCTGCAGCTGATTAAAGGAGAGTCTTCTTTTGGATAAATAAGCAAAAGTTGACATCGGAAAAATTTGAGTGGCAGGATGAATATTTTGCGGTTTCTGTAAGTGAATCCGTTTTAGACGGATTCAGAAATTACATCAAAAATCAAGAACAACACCACAGCAAAAAGACATTTTATCAAGAATATGATGAATTCATAATTAAATATGGATTTCAAAAATTTCCCGATAAATAATATCTTATAACACCAGCGTCTCGCTCGAGCCCAATGTAAAAAAGCTAAGCGGTTTATTTGTCATCCCGAATTCATTTCGGGATCTCACGATAGAAGCTGAAACGAGTTCAGCTTGACAAAGGATACGTATAATTTTATTGATTTTAGCGGCTATTTGTCATGCCAGCTCTCCGAAATATACCAGCTCTCCAAAGTATACTCACTCTGGCTGCGAAGTCAGAGACGTTCGCAGAGCAGCGTAATCCTTTCGCTTTCGTTCGGGTCGAAGATTTCTGGTTCGGTTTGTTTCTTTGTGATGTGTTTTGATTGTATTTTCACAACTACTTGATTTTATGAATCATAACAAAAAGGCAGTTAGCGTTTTACCAACACAAGCCGCACAACAATCAAAAGTGAAATTATTGCGATTTACTTGCAAAATCTAAATTTTATTGTATTTTTGCGGCATTATTTAAAAAACAAACAAAGATAAGTATGTCGTTTAAGGTTAAATTTTATTTTTTAATGCAAAAGCTTTGCAATTAAGCATTTTAGTAAAAATTATAAAGTAACGACTGGCTCAAACACATTTATTTAGAAGTTTAATTCCTGCTGTATACCTACTTTACGATTGCTATTCCATCCAGATTATAAATATCTCACAAAACCTTTCTTCAAGCCAAACAAATAAATCGTAAGAATAGTATACACACCAATTACAACGGTAATGTAACGTAAATATAATTTCGCTTGTAGTATAAATTTTGCAAGATCAGCCTGAATTACCACCCCAAAATGAAAGCTGCTCAACATAGTATTTGTAAATTCAATAAAAAAAAAAGAGGTATTACTTATTTTGAATTTTTGATAG
>NZ_JBIPPD010000052.1:0-16716 GCF_044368625.1 Flavobacterium sp.
ACTAATGAAAAAATTAAACAAGTAGAATTATCAATTAATAACAGACCTATTAGAAAATTCAATTATCTTAGTCCAATTGAAACTCTAAATAATAAGTTTGTTGCACTTATGAATTGAACACAGCAATAATAAAGAAGTCTCCATTTTTTAGTTGCTATATTTATACAATTGCTAAAAGATGGGGAAGATGAATTTAAAAAAAATCGGATTAATCGTTGTTGGAGTCGTTGTGTTTCTTATTGTTGTAACAATTGGTTTGAATTGGTGGATTAATGTAAAATTACCTCAGTTGATTTCCGAAAAAAATGAAACACCGTACCACATTCAATCAAAAAGACTGGAAATTTCGTTGTTTTCGAAAACAATTGAGGCAAGCGGAATCACCATTGCGCCAAAAGAACGAGCCCAAGACAGTCTGTCAAAGAACGGCATTTTTGCTTCTGTCGAGAACCTAAAAATGGATCATTTTGCACTAGTTCCACTCTTGTTTGGCAACAAAATTGAAGCTTCGTCCATAACCGTTTCTGGCGCAAAAATTACTCTTTTTAAAAACAATGATCAAGCCGTTACTTCTGCACAAAATATTGGATCCTCCGTTGTAGCGCCTTTTCAAAAAATCATTAAAGTGGAAAATGTGTATCTAGAAAAGGGTAGTTTTTTTATCGTTAATTTAAAGAATAACAAAACTCTTTTCGATGCACAAAATGTAAGTGTTCAATTGGACGATATTGCTATTTCCGAACAAACCTTGGTACAGAAAATTCCTTTTAATTATAAAAAATATGCCATTAATTGCGACGGTCTTTTTTATTTAACAGCCGATGGATATCGAATTCAAATAGCTCAAATCCAAACTACTAATACAGGAATGAACCTAAAACGGTTTTCGATGGTACCGCAATTGAGTCGTCGAGAATTTGTCAATCAATTGCCGAAAGAAAAAGATGTATTCGAACTAAAAGCCGAAAAAATGGAGGTCAAGGATATGGATTGGGGATTTAATGCAGAAGTATTATTTTTTAAAACCAGTAAAATTTCCATCAATCAAGCAGATGCTTTGATTTACAGAAGCAAAATTCCAAAAGATGATTTGTCCATAAAACCTTTGTATAATAAATTACTTCGAGAATTGCCCTTTGATTTGAAGGTAGATACCTTGGCAATTGTCGATTCAAAACTGGTGTACGAAGAAGAAAAAAGTTTTGATAAAGGTGCAGGTCGTTTGGAGTTTACCGATTTTAATATGGTGGCAACACATTTAACTAGCGGTTTTAAAAAAACAAAACAGACCGATGTTGTCATTACTATAGATTGCAAATTTATGAACCGTTCCCCGATGCGGATCGATTGGCGTTTTAATGTCATGGACAAAAAGGACAGTTTTACAATTAAAGGCAGGATTTTGAATTTTGAAACTGGTACATTAGCTGTGTTCACGAAGCCGTATCTCAATGCAACTACTACCGGAACTTTTGACCAAGTGTACTTTAATTTTTCTGGAAATGATGATTTCGCAAGTGGTGATTTTGCACTAAAATTTAGTGGTTTGGAAGTACAATTGTATCAAAAGAAAAACCTTGAGAAAGTAAGCAAGTTAAAGTCGTGGATAGGAAATTTGTTGCTCAAAGATGATTCTGATGGGGAATTACTCGAACGTGAAGTGACTGTTGAACGAATTAAAGAGAAGTCGTTTTACAATTATTTTTGGCTTTGTATTGCAGAAGGAATAAAGAAAACGGTTTTATAAAAAAAATGGTTCTTTCGAATTTGAAAGAACCATTTCTACATTTAACTAAACCAAAAAAACCTTATTTTTTAATCAATTTTATCGAAGATTGATTGTTGTTTTCATCAATAACTTTAACAAGATACATCCCTGGATTTAAACCGTCAATGGAGTAGGAGTAACTACTATCGAATGCTCCTTTAAATTGTTGTACCAATTGCCCCGTCAAGTTGTAAATCACTACTTCTTTAGCATTGGTATTGATGTAAAATGTACCGTTTGTTGGATTGGGTTGCAACGCTATTTTATTTTTTTCAAAAGTATTTTGAGAAAGTTGCGTTTGTTTATTTCCATACACTTTAAATCCACCTGGTTCAATAGTAATATTCTGGTTGGTTGCGTTTACAGTAACTACAGAGTTATCCATCAAGTCGTACCACGTACCAACATATGGGAAACCTCCAGCTGTATTTAAAGTATTGTCAGAAAAGTTGGTTCTAACAAAAACATAACTTAAGTCAGTAGTTGGGCTTGTACTGGTCCAAACGTCTAATCTTGGGCTACCTGTTACAGATAAATTAAAAGAATGTTGTCCGTTTTCAAATACATTTTCGGTTTTCTTTAAGTCAATTAATTTTGCCCATTGATTGTAAACATTCATTCTTGCAGGATCTGACATCCAATTTTCCGTCCATTGAGGTTGTGGCTTAGTGTCTAATTTACATCCATCATTAAATTGAACGGTTCCGTTGCTACAAGTAAAGATAGACTCGTCCCAACCTAAATCTCCAAAATGCCATATCATCTTTGGGCCAGGAACTAAAAACAACATAGACCCCATTGCAGGTAATCGCTGTAGTACTTTTGATAAATTGCCAAATGTTTGATTAGCACCTCCGTCGTTGAGGGCCTTGTACACGATTCTTTCTTCGTCATGGCTTTCTGCATATCCTACAAATCGATGAGAAGCATCGGCTACGCCATTTAAATCGGCATAATTTCCTTTTACAAGATCTGCATAGGGGTCGGTCATTTTTCGCCATTGCATAATTCCTTTTTGTTCTGCGGTTTGCGTTGGGAATGGTGCAGGGGGTGAAAAATTCGCCCACTCTACTTCTTCAGCTGCAGAACCTCCCGTACCAAGATGTTCGAAAATAACGTAAGAGTTAGGATCGGCTGCCCATTGGTTTTGAGCATACCATTTCATTTTAGCAACTCGATCTGCTTGGTATCCGTTGGTACAACTTTCATTATTTGCTGTACATGCATTGGTGAAACCTTTGGTTAGATCCCAACGGTATCCGTCAATTTTAAATTCTTGAATCCAATATTGGATTGTTCTAAGCGAATACGTGTTTGCTAAGTTACCACCTGGGCCTGTTTCTCTAAAGTGATTGATGTCACTTCCTACATTGTAAGAATGTCTAGGAGTCAAATTGATGTAAGGATTTTCGCTTGTTGTTCGCTCTCCATTTAAATTTGTGTTTGCCCATCCGTCGTTATCTGGATCCAACATCCACATTCTCTCTAGAGGTGAACGTCCAAAAACATGATTTAAAGCCAAATCTAAAACAACTGCAATACCGTTTTGGTGACATAAATCAACAAATTCTTTAAGTTTAACGGGTGGTCCATAACGCTTGTCCAATGCCATGTGGAATGAGGTGTTGTAGCCCCAACTCATGTTGCCTTCAAACTCCATAACGGGCATTATTTTTATTGCATTGATTTTAAGATTTTTGAAATAATCCATTTTATCAATTAAGTCTTGGTATGTTCTTGTAGCATCAAAATCTCTTACCAATACTTCGTAAAACACTAAATCTTTCTTTTTTGGTTTTACAAAATTGGTTGTGGCTTCGCTCCAATTGTAAGAAAATAAGTTGTTTGGACCTGTTTGTAATACTGTTACCTCTCTTTCTTGTCCTGGAGCAATCGCTGTATATACTGGAAGTCCTGGAAAAACACCTAAGTTAATAATTTCAGGGTCATCAAAAGGCGATAGTACTAGGGTCGAAAATGGATCTGCCGTTTTTACAATTGCAGGGGAATTTAATGGAACGTTTACTACATCACAAACCCAATATTGATAGGCATAAATTTGACCAGGTGTTAATCCTGTTAATTCTACCCAATATTTTGTTGATCCAGGAGCGGTATCTCGTTTCATAGCATGGGTAGCGTTTGGTTGCCAGTTGTTAAAGCTTCCTGCAACGTATACAAAACTTTTTAATGGTGCATTTAAAACGAGCGTTGCTTTTGTAGCATCTGTAGGATTGTAATTGATTCCGTCTACCAACCCGGCTGGCATGGCGCCTGAAACTGTTCCGGGATTGACTATTACCGAAAATCTGCCAGTAAAAGTTGTTACACCTTGCGTTACTCGTAATTCGTAGTTTTTATTTACGGTTACGTTGGTATCCGTGAATGAATAAGAAGAAGTTGTTTGGGTATTTATTGGAGTTGAAGCTCCATTAACAAATAATTGATACGTTGCACTACCGTTGGTGTTATTTGCACTCACTGTAACATTCGATCCGCTTGTGATGATAGAACTGCTATTTAGCATTGGAGCAGTTAAGTTGTATTGAAAAGCACCCACTGGAATAAACGCGTCTGCAGTTTGAATGCTAGCGTCTGCACTTCTAAAAATAATACAGATTTGGGTAATCGAATTGGTATTAGCTACTCCAAAATAGGTAAACAAATCGGGTGAAATTGTTAAGGTAGAAGTAGTACTGTTTACAGTAGTCATCGCTGGTTGGATATTATTGCCCCAAACCGGACTTCCTTTAATGTTTTGCCATTGTACACCATTTACTGTAACTCCTACATATGCATAAATTACTCCCGTATAGGCGGCAAGTGGAGTTCCGGTCTTATTGAAAGTAATGGTGGCAGGCTGATTTGCTAGTACTGGTGTCGGCGATGTGGTAATTTGTCCAAACGACATAATACTACAAAAAAGCATTAGCACTGCGATATGGAATTTGTTTTTCATAACATTTAAGTATAAAATGGACTGAGAATTTCTTCTCAGTCCATTGATAATTTTTTTTAATTCTTTTTTAAAGGTTAATCAACTGTAATTACCTTGGTATTTGTATTTACGGTAAATCTTCTCACTTGGTTCGGACCTGTGTATTTAAAATTGGAATCACCATCATTAGCATTTACTAACTCAGAATCAATAGTGTAACCATCGTTAGCGAAAGAGGGATAATTTCTGTTTGGAGACCCCCAACTGTCGCCACCGTCATTGGCCAACCAAATTCTAAAATTACCATCTCCTGCTGGATTGAATCTAATAATTGCTTGATAAACTCCTGGAGCTACAAGTCCTAATTCTGACTCATTACTTCCTGTCCAAGACCAACCTCCTGGTGTTGCTTGTCCCACTAACCAGTAGGAGTTGGCAGCTGTTGCTCCCTGAAATGCTGTAATTGCTTTTGTGTTTTCATTAATTTTTACTCGGTGTACTCCTGGGGTTCCAATGAATTTAAAGTTGCTGTCACCATCATTGGCATTTTCAAGGTTAGAGGATATTTTAAAGCCTTCGTTTAAATAATAGGGATAGTTTCTTCCAGAGCTCCAATCGCCTTGGATTGTAAAGAAGCGAAATGCATCATTTGCTAACGTTGTGGTTACTGTTAATACATTGTTATCACAAATTAAGCTGAGCGGTGAATCCCAATTCCAACCTGCAGAAGGAATTCCTGCTCCTACAGCATATTGGTTTAAACATCCAAAGGCAGTAACTAAATATACAATCGAATTGGAATATACTGGTTGTGATCCTTCTGTTCCTGATGTAGATTTAATTCTAACATTAATTGCTGTTTGTACAAAAGGAACTGCACCAGCCATTAAGCATTTTAAATTGAAATCGGTAGTTTGAAATGATGCAAAAAGTTCAGTAGTTGTGCCTAAATCAATTGGTTCTGCAAAATCAGTACCGTCTTTAGCAATTTGAACCGTGTAACTAATCACTGAGGGAGTTGTGTAATCCATAGGATTCCATGTTAATGAAATACCTGGATTCGAAGGAGTTGCTTCAGAAAGAATAATTGAATCACCGTTTAAAGGAGTTTTTATCAAAAATGTTTCGGTTGTTGGTTCTGATATTAGTAAATTATTTTCATCTGTGCAAGAAGATAAACCAACAAAAGCAATAAATGCAATAAGTATTTTAAAAGTATTTTTCATTTTTATATTTTTATGAGTAGTTAATAACCTGAATTTTGAATTAAATTTGGATTGGCATTAATTGTATTTGGATGTAAAGGATACAATTTTAGGTTTGCAGGAATAGACACTCCGTTTGTTGCATTTCCTTTCCAAGCCCATACATAATTTCCACCAGTGAATTTTCCGAAACGAATCAAATCTTGTCTTCTATGGCCTTCCCAGTGTAATTCTCTAGCTCTTTCGTCGATCAAAAAATCTAGTGTTACTTGGCCAGCTGTTACATTTGCAAAGTTTCCATCGTTTGCTCGTTCTCTTAAAGCATTAATATATCCTAAAGATGTATTATCCGCATTTGCTGTTGAATTACCATTGTTTGCGCCATCTTTTCTCATTTGTGCCTCAGCATACATCAAGTAAAAATCAGCAAGTCGAAACAACGGGAAATCCGTATCTACAAAAGTGGAGTTTTGACCTGCAAGACCTGTGGAAGTTCGGTTAGACCATTTCGCTAAAATATAACCTTGCGCTTGAATAGCAATATTGGCAATATCGATTGGTCGTCCTGCAGATATAATTGTTTTTCTTGAATCAAAATCAAAATCGGATCCGTTGAATTTTTGGACAAACTGTTTGCGAAGACGCAATGCACCACCCCAACCATTCACACCATATAATGCTTGTCCATTTCCTTCGATTGAACCTACTTGACCGTTACACATTACAGTTGTAGCACCATAATTTTGCGTATAAAGTCCGTCCGACTGAATAGCATAAATTAACTCATTTGAGGTGTTGTTGTCGGCTTTAAAATTATCTAAGTAATTTTGTTTTAAAGTATAGCCCGCATTGATGATATTAGAACACATAGTCATGCACTCCTCATTTCGTGGAGTACCCGTATATACAGTTGAATTTAGGTACAATTTAGAAAGTATGGCCCAAGCAAATGCTTTATCTAAACGACCACCTTCATTTGTTCGTGCATCTTTTAGCGATGGTAAAACGGCTAACAATTCAGACTCGATATGATTGAACAATTCTGCCCCTTCTAGTTGAGGTCCTCTAAAGTTGATTGGATCATTCTCCGTTACTAAAGTGGCTTTCCCAAAAAGATCTAGCAAGTGATAGTAAGCTAAACATTTTAAAGCAACCACTTCTGCTCTGTAAAAGCCAATTTCTTGAATTGTGGCAGCATCGGTAACGCCTCTTGAACTTAATTTTTCAGATGTGGTTTGGCGAAGAAATTCGTTAGATAATGCTACTTGAACCATAGCTCTACTGAACATACCAAGGAAAATAGGATTATCACCATTCCAAATATTTCTCTGAATTTCTCTAACTCCAGGATCTCCAGAACCTTCATACGACCAGATTGCTTCATCTGTTGGAAGCTCTTGCATGTACCACACACAACGTGAGTATTGACTTGTACCTGCGTCGATGCCTTTTAATAGTGAAGATCCAGGCCCGTCTGTTCCCGTCAAGGAAAGATTACCGTAAACGCCAGCAACCCCTTTCTTATAGGCATCAGGTTGGGCAAAAAAGTCTTCCGACAAGAAATCGTCGTCATCTTCCGGCGTAACATTTAAGTCATTGGTACACGATTGGGTAAGTGCTACCATTAGACTTAAAAACAATATAAATTTAATTTTTTTCATAATTATATATTTTTAGAATTTAATATTAGCTCCAAATAAAAGACTTCTTTGTCTTGGATAAATTGTTTTATCAATACCACCTGTAATTTCTGGATCTAAACCGCTGTAATCGGTTAGCACAAATGCATTTTGAACACCCGTAAACAATCGTACTGATGCTTTTCCTTCTAACCATTTTGGAAATGTATAACCTAGGGTAATATTGTCCATTCTCAAGAAAGAGGCGTTTTCAACATATAAATCAGAGGTTAGCGTATTGGTCGTGTTTTCAAAATTGGTATTTAATAGAGACACTGGTGCATTTGCTGCTGCAAGAGTCCCTGAAGGTTGCATTCTAGCAAACACCGCTCTGTTTGAGTTGACATTATTATATACTCTGTTTCCAAAACTGGCTCTCATATTGAAAGAAAAATCAATATTTTTATAATTCATACTTGTAGCAAATCCCAATAATAAATCCGGATCGGTATTGTTGTAAATGTACCTGTCGCTTGTATTAATAATTCCATCGGCGTTTAAATCGGCATAAGCGCCTTCAATTGCTTTGCCAGAAGAATCATACAATTGCTTGTACACATAAAAAGAGCTAGGAGTAAAACCAGATTGATTCACGAGAATGTTAGCGCCTGTACCGCCATCAATCCCGCCTAATTCAATTCGATCAAATGGTTCTACTTCTTCAATTTTACGTTGGAACGTCGTGGCATTAAAATTAACATTCCAATTAAATCCAGTTCCTTCATTCTGAACTACATCAGCATTTACATTTAATTCCAAACCTCTTGTACTGAATGAGCCAATATTTTGGAAACTTGAATTTGTAAAATTCGATCCATCAGCATTTGGTGCATCAAATAACAAATCTTCAGATAGTTTGTAAAATGCGTCAAGCGAACCCGATATTCTATTATTCAATAATCCAAAATCAAGCCCTGCATTGTAGGTAGTGGTTTCTTCCCACTTAATGGCTGTTCTTGCAGTAGGAACACCCACAGGGTAAGCAACTCCACCAATGATGTATTGCGATACTCCACCACCTTGTACATATCTCTCTAAATATCCATAACGTTCGTTGCCAGTATCTTGCTGACCTGTAATACCATAACCCACTCTAAGTTTCAAATCAGAAATGGTGTTGTTTTCTTTCAAAAAGTCCTCGTTGATCTTCCAAGCAAAGGATGCAGCAGGAAAATTACCCCAACGATTATTTTCTGCAAATCGTGACGAACCATCTCTTCTGAATGCTAAAGTCAACAGGTATTTGCTATTGTATGTAAAGTTGGCACGAGCAAAATAGCCAATTAACACTATATCCGGATCGATTGTAGTTTCAGGAAAATTAACGGGTAAGTTAGGGTCTTTAATGTTTCCTTTATCAAATCGCTCTTTTTCAAATTTTTGATACGAGTAACCTCCAGTCAAATCTAAATTAAGTTTGCCAAATTCTTTGTTGTAATTAAAATACCCATCAAACAATTTATTAGTTAGGGTTTCCTCTGCATATTCGTTGTTGCCTAAAATTTCATTTTGATTACTAAAAGCAATTGCACTCGTATTTCCAATTTGTTTTTCTCTTACACCTTTAGATTGATCATATCCTAAATTGGCAACAAAACGCAATTCGGGTAAAAAGTGGAGTTTGTAATCCACTTCAAAATTCCCAAAAATTCTATTGCTTCTACCTAAGTCTCTTGTTTGAAGTAATTCAGAAACTGGGTTTCTTGCCACATTCGGAGTTAAGGCATCTACTGTAAGTGTGTTCAAGTCAGTGTTTCTATATTCAAAGAAACCTCCAAACTGCGATGCTGCATCATAAACCGGTTGAGTCGGGTCAAATGATAAAGCACTTCCTTCAACACCTGCTGCAAATCTATTTTTTTCGTTAGTGAAATTTGCATTTACTTTTATTTTCAAATGGTCTTTGAATAAGCTTGGTGCTAATGCTACAGATGCAGTACTTCTGTTAAAGTTGTTGGTCAATCTTAGACCTTCTTGATACGTGTTTCCAATCGTAACTCGAGAAGGGATAGCGCCAAATAAATTTCCTTTAACAGACAAACTGTTGTCAACAAAATCAGTTCTTTGATAAATTTCATCTTGCCAGTTGGTGTTTGCAGTTCCTAAAGTAGGTACTAATTCTGGAAATTTATCAGTAATGATTTGTCTAAATTGATCGGCACCGAAAACATCAATTGTTTTAACTAATTTACCTGAGCCATACTGGAAATTATAGTCCACACTTAGTTGTTTTCCTCCTTTTTTAGTAGTAATTAAAATTACCCCGTTTGAAGCTCGTGAGCCATAAATAGCAGTTGCGGAGGCATCTTTTAAAACGGTAATCGATTCAACCGTGTTTGGGTTCAAGGACGCTAAAAAGGAAGTAGAACCAGCAATTGTAGTATTGGAAATGGGTAATCCATCTATTACAATTAAAGGATCGTTTGAAGCATTTAAAGATGCACCACCTCTAATTCTAATTTCAGATCCAGAACCTGGAGCTCCACTTGTGTTTACCGTTACCCCTGCAATTCGACCGTTTAATAGGTTTTCGGTAGTAACATTTGCACCCTTATTAAATTCTTTGGCATCCAATACGGATAGAGATCCTGTAGCGTCTTTTTTCTTTACGCTACCATAACCAATAACGACAACCTCATTCAATTGAGCAGAATCTTCTTCCAAGCTGATTGAAATAGTTTTTTGTGCCTCATAGACTAACGAATATTCTTTAAATCCGATGTAAGTAAAAACGATCACATCGCCTTTATTTACTTTCAAACTAAATTTTCCGTCAAAATCAGTCGAAGTACCATTTTGAGTCCCTTGGACTACCACGTTTACACCCGGAAGTGGTTGGTTTGAAACTTTGTCCATAACCGTTCCTGTCAAAGTACTCTGAGCCAGAATACTAAGAGGAAATAGCAGTACTAAAAGTAACAACTTATTGTAAATTGTTTTCATACATTTTGTTTAGGTTAAAATTGTGTTTTTTACGTTGATTTTATTGCTTTTAATCTTACTTCGAATGTTAAATTTATGTAAATAATTCAGTAAAAAAAATTCGTTTTCCGAAACAGCTTCCCGAAAACGTTTTCGTGTTGAAAAGTTTACGATTTTAACACGTTTTACTCGTAATTTTTCCGATAAAGAAAAAGATTTTCTATCTTTATTGTCAATTAAAAAAATGAGCTGATTTTTATGAAACGAAAAGTAACACTTAAACAAATCGCAAAGGAATTAGATGTCTCTATTTCAACCGTTTCGAAATCCTTACGGGACAGTCCCGAAATTAGCGAAGACACTCGATTAAAAGTGCAAGCTTTTGCCAAATTGTACAACTACAAACCCAATCTAATTGCGTTAAGTCTGAAAAACAGAAAAACCAAAACCATTGGCATTATTATTCCCGAAATTGTACACCATTTTTTTGCTACGGTAATAAGTGGTATCGAACATGTGGCCAATGAAAAAGGCTATAACGTTATTGTAACACTTTCTGACGAATCTTTTGACAAAGAAGTAATTAACATGGAAATGTTGGCCAATGGAAGTATCGACGGATTCATCATGTCGCTTTCAAAAGAGACACAATTTCGCAGGGATTTTCATCACATTATTGAGGTGATTAATCAAGGAATGCCGGTAGTAATGTTTGATCGTGTAACCAACGATATTTCGTGTGATAAAGTGATTATTGACGATCAGTTAGCAGCTTTTGAAGCGGTTCAAAGATTAATTGAAGCGGGGTATAAAAATATTGCACTTATTACAACCGTCGATTACGTGAGTGTGGGTAAATTACGAACCGACGGTTATATCAAAGCTTTGAAAATAAATAATAGGGCAATTGATCCCGATTTGATTTTGAAAATTGAAGATATTGACAATTGTACGGATCAAATTGAACAACTGATTCGGAACAATAAAATCGATGCCATCTTTGCTGTAAATGAACTTTTTGCCGTTACAGCAATTAAAGAAGCCAAAGCGCAAGGTATCAACGTCCCAGAAGAAATGGCAATTATTGGCTTTACCGATGGTATTATTTCGAAATATTCGTCGCCAAGTATTACCACCGTAGGTCAAAACGGGATCAAAATGGGTAATAAAGCGGCTCAAATGCTTATCGATCGACTCGAGACCGAACTCGAAGAAGAGGAGCATTATCGAACGGAAGTAATCGAAACCCAACTTGTAATTCGAGAATCTACGCCAACGTTGTAGTTTTAATAATAAATTGATTTTCAATATTTTAATTTTTAGAAATTTTCTATTTCTTGGCTTCAAAATTTTTTTCATTTTAAAACGTTCAATTAAAAACTTTTATATATTTACACCATCGTTATCAATGCTTGTAGTTTTACTTCGAAACAAAATTAAAGTTTGATAAGTCGAAATACTTATCGTAAATCAATTCAATACGATAATGGAAAAACGTAAATTAGGTTTTTGGGAAATTTGGAACATGAGTTTCGGTTTTCTAGGAATACAAATGGGTTTTGCACTTCAAAATGCCAACGCAAGTAGAATTTTACAAATTTTTGGTGCCGATGTTCACGAACTCTCGTGGTTCTGGATGATAGCGCCTTTGATGGGGTTAATTGTCCAACCCATTATTGGTCATTACAGCGACAATACTTGGGGAAATTTTGGAAGAAGAAAACCCTACTTTCTTGTTGGGGCCGTTTTAGCTTCTGTTGGGTTAATCTTGATGCCACAAGCCGAAATTTTTATTGCATTTCTACCAGCTCTTTGGGTTGGTGCTGGAATGTTAATGATAATGGATGCTTCTTTCAATGTGGCAATGGAACCCTTTCGAGCTTTAGTTGGCGATAATCTTCGAGCCGATCAACATACACTTGGTTTCAGCGTTCAAACTGCATTAATTGGTATTGGTGCTGTAGTAGGTTCGTGGTTGCCGTATGTTTTAAACAACTGGTTTGGAGTTAGTAATTTGGCAACAGAATCTTCCGCAATTCCTGACAATTTAATTTACTCTTTTATCATTGGAGCATTGGTGCTTGTTGTATCAATTTTGATTACAATCTTCACAACGAAAGAATATTCTCCAGAAGAATTAGCAAAATTTAGTGACGAAAAAGTGCATCAAGAAGCAATGGGAGGACCTGCTAAAGAAGCAAAACTTTCTGATATTTTTACTGATTTTGCCAAAATGCCCGAAACCATGCGGCAATTAAGTTGGGTCCAATTTTTCTCGTGGTTTGGACTTTTCGGAATGTGGGTTTTTTCAACTCCTGCAATTGCACAACACATTTATGGACTTGACATGAACGATACCAAAAGCCCCGAGTATCAATCCGCTGGTGATTGGGTTGGGATTATTTTTGGAGTTTACAACCTCGTTTCGGCAATTGTAGCATTTGTACTTCCTTACATTGCAAAAAAAATTGGAAGAAGAAAAACACATGCTCTTTCTCTAGTTTTAGGAGGGATTGGTTTGATATCAATGTATTTTATGCCAAACAAGGAAGCTTTAATTTTTTCGATGATTCTTGTAGGTTTCGCTTGGGCAAGTATTTTGGCAATGCCGTACGCGATTTTAGCGGGCTCTATCCAGCCTAAGAAAATGGGGGTTTACATGGGGATTTTTAATTTCTTTATTGTAATTCCACAAATAATAAATGCTTTAATTGGTGGTCCACTTGTGAAATATGTTTACAACGACCATGCAATTTATGCTATAGTAATGAGTGGAATTAGTTTCCTAATCGCTGCATTTTTAGTAATTAAAGTTAAAGACAAAGTAGATATTATATAAATGAGTAAAAAAGTATTCATATTCGACCTCGACGGCGTAATCGTTGACACGGCCAAGTATCATTTTCTGGCGTGGCAAAAACTGGCTCAGGAATTGGGAATCGAATTTACACCCGAACACAACGAAGAGTTAAAAGGAGTAAGCCGCGTTCGTTCCTTAGATATTATTCTGAATCTTGGAAACATTCAAGCTACACAAGAAGAAAAAGACAAATGGCTTAAAGATAAAAATGAACTTTATTTATCCTATTTGGTGGATATGGATCAAAGCGAACTTTTGCCAGGTGTAGTTGCCGTTTTGAAATTTTTGAAAGCCAATAATCAGTTGATTGCACTGGGTTCTGCCAGTAAAAATGCACGACCGATTTTAGAGAAAACAAACATTATTCACTATTTCGATGCGATTGTAGATGGGAATGATGTTTCAAATGCCAAACCTGATCCAGAAGTTTTTCTCAGAGCGTGCCAGTTGGTTGGAGTTGCTCCAGAAGATTCAATCGTTTTTGAAGATTCGGTTGCTGGAATTCAAGCGGCAAATACCGCTAAGATGAAAAGTATCGGAATTGGAGAAAAGGAAATTTTGCACGAAGCAGAATATATTTTTTCTGATTTTACCATGATTAATGAACAGTTTATCAAGTCGCTAATGAATTAGACAATTAGTTAATTTTGATAATTGAGTCGATCAGAAAATGAGTGAATATTTAATGAATTCAATGAGAAAATGGCTAATGACCCAATGCTCAAACTACCCAATGTTCAAATGCTCAAATTACTCAATTACCTAATTATTTAATTATCCAATTACCTAATTAAAAAATTATGAACCAAGATTATATCATACCAAATAGTTGGTCAATTATCGAAGAAGGATTTGACACCGAAAGAGTAAAATCGTCCGAAAGTTTGTTTAGTATCGGAAACGGTGCGATGGGACAACGGGCTAATTTCGAAGAGAATTATGCAGCCGAAACTTTCCAGGGAAGTTATATCGCTGGAATTTATTATCCCGACAAAACCAAAGTGGGTTGGTGGAAAAACGGTTATCCTGAATATTTTGCCAAAGTATTAAACGCTCCTAATTGGATCGGGATTGAAATCGAAATCAACGGAGAAAATTTTGATTTGTCTAAATGTAAATCGGTTTCGAATTTCAAGCGGGAATTGAATATGAATGAGGGTGTGTACCACCGCTCTTTTGAAGCTGTTTTGCAAAATGGTATTCAAATTTCTGCTAAAATTACGCGCTTTCTTTCGCTCGATTTCGACGAATTGGGAGTTATTAATTATGAAATTACCCCTTTAAATGGTGATGCAAAAATCGTTTTTAAGCCATATGTTGATGCCAGAGTACATAATGAGGATGCCAATTGGGAAGAAAAATTCTGGGAACCGCTTGACGTAAATTATTCCGGAAATGAAGCTTTTGTAACGGCAAGAACCTTCAAAACGCATTTTACGGCAACGACTTTTATGCAAAATAGTATTTTGTTGAATGGAAATTCAGTACAACAAAATCCATCAGATGTTCAGGTTACATCTGATAAAGTTCAGTTTTCGTACGAACTACAAGTAGGAATATCTGAAACGGTTTCTTTTCAAAAATTAGGAGGTTACACGGTTTCTTTGAACCATGAAAATACGCAAACTGCCGCTCAAAATGTCATTGCCGAAGGTTTGAAATTAGGGTATGCCCATTTATTGGAAAACCAAAAACGAGCTTGGGCTAAAATTTGGGAAATGTCAGATATTACCATTGACGGCGATGTCAAAGCACAACAAGGTATTCGTTTTAATATTTTTCAACTAAATCAAACGTATTTAGGAAAAGATTCTCGTTTAAATATTGGCCCAAAAGGATTTACTGGCGAAAAATACGGTGGTTCGACTTATTGGGATACGGAGGCGTATTGCATCCCGTTTTACATGGCAACAAAGGACCAGCAAGTGGCCAGAAATTTGTTGACGTATCGATACAATCATTTGGAAAAAGCCATTGAAAATGCAGCCAAATTGGGTTTTACCAATGGAGCAGCTTTGTACCCAATGGTTACGATGAACGGCGAAGAATGCCACAACGAATGGGAAATTACATTTGAAGAAATCCATCGAAATGGTGCGATCGCTTTTGCTATTTTTAATTACTACAGGTTTACAGGAGATTATAGTTACATTCCCGAAAAAGGATTGGAAGTTTTAATTGGTATTGCTCGTTTTTGGCACCAAAGAGCTACTTTTTCTACCCATAAAAATCAGTTTGTGATTCTAGGAGTTACAGGTCCAAATGAATATGAAAACAATGTAAATAATAATTTTTACACGAATTATTTAGCCAAATGGTGTATTGATTACACATTGGAGCAAATTGAAAAAGTAGAAAATGACTATGCTTCCGATTATTCGAGAATAATGGCTAAAGTCAATTTGGATAAAGGCGAAATGGTTCAATGGAAAAAAGTAGCCGATAAAATGTACCTCCCTTTTTCAGACGAGCACGATGTTTATTTGCAACAAGACGGTTTCTTGGACAAGGAACTGGTAAAAGTACATGATTTGGATAAAAGCCAACGTCCAATCAATCAAAAATGGTCGTGGGATCGAATTCTACGTTCGCCTTATATCAAGCAAGCCGATGTTTTACAAGGGTTTTATTTCTTCGAGGATCATTTTTCAAAAGACCAATTGGAGAAACATTTTGACTTTTACGAACCCTTTACCGTTCACGAATCGTCGCTTTCGCCCTGTGTTCATTCGATTCAAGCAGCAGGTTTGGGGAGAATGGAACAAGCATATACTTTTTATTTACGAACTTCTAGATTGGATCTGGACGACTATAATAAAGAAGTGGAAGAAGGTTGCCACATTACCAGTATGGCCGGGACTTGGATGAGTATCGTGGAAGGTTTTGGTGGAATGCGTGTTAAAAATGACGCGCTGCATTTTGAGCCAAAAATTCCAGAACAATGGGAAGGCTATTCATTCAAAATTAATTTTAGAAATCAAATTTTGCAAGTCTCTGTCAATGCACACGAGACTAAATTTGCTCTGGAAGGATCAAAAGAATTAACCGTTTTTGTAAATGGGAATGCGGTTTTGGTGGAGCCGAATCATTTGGTTACGGTTTAAGAAATTCAACATTAAGGAGTTAAGTTTTTTACATTAAGGTCATTAAGAGTTTCTTTTTGTAGAAACTTAATTCTCTAAATGAAGAGCCTTAACTTCTTAATGTTTAGACAAAAAAAGAAATTCAACATTAAGGAGTTAAGTTTTTTACATTAAGGTTATTAAGAGTTTCTTTTTGTAGAAACTTAATTCTCTAAATGAAGAGCCTTAACTTCTTAATGTTTAGACAAAAAAAGAAATTCA
>NZ_JBIPPD010000053.1:0-16708 GCF_044368625.1 Flavobacterium sp.
TTTTATTTTGAGTTTAACGATATTGTATGTTTTTTTCGTAAAAAAATATCCCAAAAAAGCAATTGACTCATAATTTCAAAATAAGCATTATAACATCTGCCATAGGTTGAAAAATTTTTGGTAGCTGTTTACAAAATAAATAGAAAATGACAGACGGGAATTTTGCAATTATCCATTTTGAAACGCTATCAATGAAGATATATCAAATTGTGAGTACGGCAAAGTAAAAAGTCAACAAAACTAGTGCTTTAAAAACTTGAGGCAAACATTTTCGAGTTGACATCAACTTTTAGGCACGATTAAATATCAATTCTCGGATCAACTGTTTCAAATTTTAAAAACCACGAACCTATAAAAGTCCGTGGTTGATTGTCTATTTAACGAAAATTTCCTTCAATTGACCGATGATGTTGCTACTGCCAGAAATCGTGATTTCACCAATCTTGTCGGCAATTTTTTCAACGTATTCCATCTCTTTCAATTTCCACAACATCTCGTTTTCCTCCATCAATTTGGCGGTGTTCAACAAGCTTCTCGTAGAAGCCGTTTCTTCACGTCGCATGATGCTGTTGGCTTGTGCCTTTTTCTCAGCAACCAAAACTTGGTTCATGATTTCTTTCATGTCGCCTGGCAAAATTACGTCTCGGATACCGGCATCAGCAACCACCAAACCCAAGGCATTGATTTTTACCTGAACGTTTTCCAATATTTCTTTGGCAACCGTATCTTTTCGAGCCAACAATTCATCCAACGTGAATCCGCCAACAAAAGCCCTCAAAGCCAATTGCATCAAGACGTACAACTGTTTTTCAAAATCTTTATTGTCCACCAACGCTTTGAAAATATGCGTCACTTGGTAGCTTACAAAAAAGTTGATACGCAAACCGGCTTTGTCCTTGGTCAACAATTCCTGACCAGAAATTTCCAATTGTTGTTGTCTCGTATCGGCTGTTTTTACTTCTACAGAAATAGCGTTGTTCCAAAAGTAATAGGTTCCAGCCGTCAATTCTTTGGCAAAAATACCGTTAACGAACAACAAACCTTTCTCGAAATTGGCCACTTGAAAACGTCTTACATACATTCTGATCTTTGCGTTTTCCAACAAAGCTTGTGGAATTTGCTCGGTGATGTACACTTTAGACAAGTCGACTTTCACAAACGTATTTTTTACATACCCTTTCCAAAATGCATACCTTCCGGTGTTCAAAACTTCTTTGAAGATGTCGTTCACAAAGTACAAGGCAATTCCATTATCGGCAATTTCAACGATTTCCAACAAAGAAGCCAAAGCCTCATTTTGCAACAAGATGTTCAATTCAATTGGTGCTACAAAAGTTTGTTTCTTTTCAAAAACCATTACTTCTTTGTTGCCAAAGATCCAGAAGACGCCTTCCTCCAAAACTTTTACCAACTTTTTATTCTCAAATACCAAACCCACTTGGTAGGCATTAATGCGTACTTTTTTAATCATTTTTTTTTATTTTTAAACGTTTAATATTAATAAGAAAACGAACCTGCTCCATCCTTTTTCCCTGACGGAAGTAGGCGGGTCTTTTGTGAATTGACCTTTGTTTCGGACTATTTTCAGATTAAATTCAACAGAATTTTTATCGGTCAAGCCAAAAAGAAAAGCCAGGATTTCAAAACACATCACACTACTTTCAAGTCCTGTCAAAAGTGTAAAATCCAGATATTGCAATTGAATTGTACTGATCGAGCAGGCTCTATTTTCTTTGCTTGCATTTTTTTAAAGAGTCATGCTGCTCTTTCTTTCAGATTTAAAGTCTGAGAAGGCGACGGCCGCTGTCAACCCGAATCAAAATCCGGTGCAGGATTCGAACCTGCGTAACCAATCTATTGTTCTAACCAACTGAACTATCCCGACAAGTCAGGAACGGGAATCGAACCCGTGACCCATAGAGTACGAGTGGTATTTTGGTAACCACCCAAACCTCCAAATCAAGTTGCACAGATAAACATGATACGCTTTCGCGAAAAGTGATCTACAATGGTGCTGTACAGAAACACGCAACAGGACTTGTTTGATATTTTAGGTTCTTTTTGCTTAAACAAAGATTTCAAAACCACTACGCAATTATTTTACGTAGAGGAAATTAGTTTTCATTTTCAATCAAATGGACAACTACCATAATTTGCTTTTCGGGATGTTCATAAGGATCAACTTGCTGGATAACAATACTTAAATTTGACCCTAACCCGACTTTCAAAAGTTTATAAATAATTCTGTTTTCCGATTTTGGAATGAAACCCAATTTTTTCCCTTTGAAATAAAGGGCAACCGCTCGTGCATCAAACTTGTTGTCTTCTTCCAGTTTTAATTTTAGTTTTTTACCAATGGTCAGTTTTTTAAACACCAATGGCCCATCATAGTAAGTGAAACCTGCTATGCTAAAGTGGCTTAAATGTTCTTTTCTAGTTTTCATTTTTACTTGTTTTTAATACTTTTTCATTTGCGAAACAGATTCAGGTCGAACGAATACCTTCCAGTCCCTATGGCGAGACGGCAGACCACCTACACCACTATTCCAATTATCGGGGAAGCAATCCCGAAACTTCAGGAGAACTTGTAACCTCCCGCGTCCAAGACAGGTAAACAAACACCGTTATCTCCTCCGTTTTAACTCCTAAGCGCTTACTTGATGAGAGACAGTCAAAAAATAAGCGCTTTTAGAGATTTGTTTCCTTTCTAAAAAAACAATGTGACCTCGAGGTTCCGAGAGCTATCGGGAGAACCTCTAACCTTTTATTTAGCAGGCAGTTGAGCTACGAAATCATTCATTTTTGTGCATAAAAAAAGCACCTCATCAAGGTGCTTCAAAACATATCAACAGAATATACTTATTCCATTTGCCTGCATTCATGCACCAGTACCGTCAAAAATCCGCGATCAAAACTCGGGTTCGCCAGTTGTGTATTATGTGATTTTAAATTACAAATCATTGTTGCGTTTTCTTTATATGTTGAAATTATTGTTGTCATTATTTTTATTTTAACCCTCATTCCTAAATCTTAAATCTTTCAATCTTAACGCCGCAAAGATAAACTCAAAAAAAACAAACTTCCAAATCATTTTAAAAAATAATTTACTGAATATCAAGTACTTAAATATAATTTAAAGCCAAAAAAATTCCTGTCCACCAACTCGGGTAGAAGCTTATTTGAACCAAATGACTGTCTCTCACCGGATTACTTTTCAAGGCTATTGGTTACTATTTTGTATGATCATTAAACATTTTTCTATTTATTTTTTTAATCCATTTCAATGAATGGCTTCCATTTGGATTTTAAACGAAAAAAGCGCCCCGATACCAGGACGCTTTTACTATTATTTTTGATTTTTCAGCTACAAATTTTACCCAAAATCCAAACAATAACCCTTACATCCACGACATTCACTAGGAAGTTTTCCTTCCTTGCGATCGCAAACCAGTCTAAATGACGCGTTGATATTTTGGTATATGTTTTTCATTTCGAGGGCAAATGTATTGTTTTTTTTCAAAATTACTGATTGCTTTCCTAAAAACTTGACTCAGCAAATGGGAAGACTTCTTTGGGTGAAGTTTTTAGTTGTAATTTAGTATGCTGCGAGGTCAGCGAATTCGAAGCACGTATGTGGTGTTACATTCCTATTCCTTGTATAAGATTTCCTCAATAACAGACCGTTGTTCATGGTTTTTCCGCAGTTTGAGTTTGAAATATAACGGTTTCTCTATTCGCTGTACTCCGTAATTTTCCCACTTTCCTTCTCCAAAACCGCCAGTCCCATTCGGATCCTTTCATACGACATTTGCGCTTCAAAATAATCGAAATACGGTTTCAAGGCCGTTGTAGGTTCCAAGGTAGTTTGAGCGGCTTTGATTTGGCGCACTTCTTCGGCAGAAACAAAAGCACTGACGTCGGAAATATGACCGTCCACATACAATTTGGCAATGTGCGAAAGCACCGTGGAAATTCCTAATTTCCGCTGTGAAGCAATATCTTCAACCGAAATACCTTGCTGATAAAGTGCTAGTGTGACTTTATACGTACTTCCTTCTTTCTGGTCCTTTGTCTTTTTGTTTTGCTGAAAAGTAATAATCGCATCGATAAATGCAGCACCGTATTTTTCAAGTTTGGCTTTACCCACCCCATCTATTGTAAGAAATTCCGATTCACTCATCGGACGAACCATTTCCAATTGCCGTAGCGTCGCGTCGTTAAAAATAACATACGCCGGAACACTTTCTTCTTTGGAAATGTCATACCGCAATTGGCGTAAAATATCAAACAAAGAGTTCGCTGTGGTGCGCTTTTTCACCGACTTGCTTTCGCTGTAATCCACGGCTTTTTTCACCACCGAAGTCAACTGTACTTTTTGCCCTTCGAAGAGTACTTTTCGAGCAAAGGGAGTCAACAGAATTTTATTGTTTTGGTGAAAAGCTATTTCGCAATAGCCTAAATTAATCAACTGTATCAAATACTGGTTCCAATCGTACCAAGAGGTGTCGCCGCCGATTCCGTAGGTTTTCAGGTCTTGGTACTGCTTTTCGTACATATAGGCGTTTTTCGAACCCCGTAAAAAATCAACAATCACCGACAAAGGTTCTTGTTCCTTCAAACGGGCAATTGCCGACAAAGCCTTTTGGGCCAATACTGTGCCGTCAAAAAACACGGGGGGATTTTTGCAGATGTCACAATTCCCACAATTATCTGTAACCAATTCACCAAAATACGAAAGCAGGATTTTCCTACGGCAACTCAACGCGTCGGCATATTGCTTCATGCGTTCGAGTTTGGCAAGTTGTACTTCCGAATTCAAACCTTCTCCAGCAAATTTCTGCAACTGAATCACATCGGCATAACTTTCAAATAAAATCGTTTCTGAAGGCAAACCGTCTCGGCCTGCACGGCCTATTTCTTGGTAATATCCTTCAATGTTTTTGGGTAAATTATAGTGAATCACCCAGCGGACATTTGATTTGTCAATCCCCATCCCAAAAGCAATGGTGGCGCATACAATCGGACAATCGTCGTTGATGAAATCCTCTTGTGTTTTGGCACGAAGACCCGCTTCCAAACCTGCGTGATAGGCTTTGGCATTGATGCCTTTTTGCTGTAATTTCTGAGCCAATTCTTCGGTTGTTTTCCGACTCAAACAATACACGATACCGGATTCATTGGGTTTACTTTCAATAAAATCGATAATCTGTTTCACACGATCGAGAGCAGGTCGGACCTCCAAACTCAAGTTTTTTCGATCAAAAGACGAAACATAAATAGTAGGGTCGTTCAATTGCAACTGTTGGGCAATATCGTTACGAGTCGCTTTGTCGGCGGTGGCTGTCAAGGCTAAAACTGGAGTGTTGGGAAAACGCTTTTTCAAGTACCCCAAATTCGTATAAGCGGGACGAAAATCATGTCCCCAAGCCGAAATACAATGGGCTTCATCAATAGCAATCAAACTAATTTGCAACGAATTGAATGCCTGATCGAGGTACGACAAACTTTCGGGAGCTACATAAACTAGCTTGATCGTATTGTCCCGCAAACCGTCCAGCAGCAAGTGTTGTTCTTGTTCGTTTTGGGTACTGTTGATGAAACAAGCAGCAATACCATTGGCTTTCAAACTGTCTACCTGGTCTTTCATCAAAGCAATAAGCGGCGAAACCACCACGGTAATTCCAGGAAGCAGCAAAGCAGGCAACTGAAAACAAATGGACTTTCCGCCGCCGGTAGGCATAATCGCTAAAGCGTCTTTGTTAGCGAGTACTGTTTGAATAATCGCTTCTTGATGGGGTCGGAACTTTTCAAACCCAAAATGTTCTTTTAATTGTGCGTGTAAAACTGCAGTATCCATAAGGCGTATATTTTCGATAAAAGTACTACTTGTGGTGTTCTTATAGAAATTTTAGTTGGAAAAGGATTGGATGGAATATACCCGAAATCTTTATCTCTTGATAATTAAAAATCTAGCGTCGGTTCTTCTCCATTTAATACTCTACCGTCTATTAATCTCTGAACATAAGATTTCCTTAAATCATGGTAAAATGAATCTTTTCCTCCAACAGAAAATCCCATTTTTTTATTGAACTGGTATTGCTCAAAAGCTAAAGGTAAATGATCTGCCACTTTTTTACAGCGGTATTCATTATTGGCCAAAATCAAAGCTTTTTTAAAATCTGTATTTGCCCGAATGGGTATATCTTCTTTCGTTCGAATTAATTCTCTAATCAGGTCTTCATAATAGAAGTTATCCTCAAATGAATTGTATTCCACATAATGCTTATTTTTGCTTTGTATGTCCTTGCTTTCAAAAGTTTTTACAAAAAAAGCTATCGTTTCTTGATCGGAACTTAAATGCTGGACACCACTGTCCTGAAGAAGAATCGAAGGTTGCCCTATTTTTTCTTTTTCTGCTTGATTTTTAAAAAATAAATCACTGTAAAAACGTTCTTTTTCACCTCTAAGATCGGGCAAAAGTAACAGACTAGTATTGCCCGTTCTTTGGTTATGAAATTCATACCACTCGGGCATCCCATAATAGTCACCTTCAGTATCTAAGTAATCCGCTTTCATCTCTTCATAATCTTGCCATTCGTCACCTGCAAAATAATCTTCAAGTTCCGTCTCTTCTTTTAGTAAATATTGCTGATACATCTCAATATCATCTGCTGTAAGCGGTTCTAAAAACGGACAATTGAAAATATTGTTTTGCCATACTACAAAATCAAAACAAATGGCGACACCTTCGAGTTCAACTTGTTCTGCTCTCCACAAACATTGTAAATCAAACAGTTTTTTTTGCAGGATAATTTCTAAATGGTTATGTGCCAATTCTATCCACTGCGAACGCTGCTCGTCGGCCATTTTTTTATACATATTACCAAACCGAAACCATAAGTATTTTTGATTCAAATAATGGTCTACGAAAGAATTAATGGAAGTTTCCTTAAAGCCTTTAAAATAATTTTGAACGGCTTCATTTTGTTCCAACTCTTTTCGCCACTTTATTTTTATCTCTTTTTCATTCAGTAATTCTTGAATGCCTTCTTCTACTTTATTCTGTGTGTACTTATCAATGTTTGATCCGTCGTTTGGTGTTTCCATGTTTCTATAGATTAAAATAAAATTGCCCGTGTAAAAATATGCTTTTTTTAGTTCGTACAAAAAATCAATGAACTAATTTTAAATGGATTAAGCACCCCATTTTCACACTATAAGGTTTTTATGAGGTAGTATTAGTGGAAAAAAGGATCAAATTGACCACCTAATTCCAGTTGAAATTGACCAGCAGTTTCGGTTGAAATTGACCACCTAAAAACGACTGCTTTTTTTCATGCTGTTAGCCCTTAAATTCGTTTTAAAAAAGACGGATTTATGACCAATAAATTAACAGACATGAGTAAAATTAGAAAAGCATTAAAATCCCATAGTAGTGGCAAGAGTAAGCTCTTTATTAGCAATTATCTCTCGCTTTCCAGAAATACCGTAAAGAAATATATTGCCTTATTTGATGCCTTGGGAATAAATTTGGAAGACCTTGAAAAGAAAACAGATGCTGATTTAGAAAACCAATTTTCGTAACCGACGCTAGAGTCTGCCAATCCTAGTCTGGAAAAACTCCATCATAAATTACCGCTTCCAGTAAAAACAAAAAAATTGTTTCCAAATTTAACACAAAAACAACCACTTCCTCTGCCTATTACAGCAAATTTTGTGGTTGTTCGTGTTTTTAAACAAAATTGCAGAGACCCTGAAATGAATTCAGGGTGACAAAGCTGGAGAAAATACTGAGCACTGAGACTGACCACTGCGACTGAAAACTAATCCTCTCGACTTCCATCATCTGCCATTCGTACCATTTTCGGAGTGAGTTTGGCCACAACATCGACCAAATCTTCTTGTGCCGCCATGACTTGGTGGATGTCTTTGTAAGCCATTGGTGCTTCGTCCAAACTGGCTCCAATCAAAGTCACGCCGTGGTGGTTCAAGATGCTTTTCATCTCGTTTTTGGTTATCGATTTGATGGCTTTGGTTCGGCTCATTTGTCGTCCCGCTCCATGAGAAGCCGAGTTGATGGCGTTTTCTTCGCCTTTACCGCGAACCAAAAATCCGGGAGCTGTCATACTTCCGGGGATGATTCCCATGACACCTTTTCCAGCAGGAGTCGCTCCTTTTCGATGCACGATGACTTCTTCGCCGTTCCAAATTTCCTTCCATGCAAAGTTGTGGTGGTTTTCTACTTTCGCCAAAACCGTCGCACCCAAAGCCTTTTTCATTTTGCTATGGATAATTTCGTGGCAAGCCGAGGCATAATCACCCGCCAAGTTCATTGCAATCCAATATTCCTGACCCAATGCCGAATTCATATCCAAGTACGCCAAGTTTCGCGCCACTTCGGGCAATTTGCAAACGTCCTTTGCCAACTTGGTATAATGTCCAGCTACTGTTGCGCCAAAACCTCTGGAACCCGAATGCGTCAACAACGCTACGTATTTTCCTTTTGGGATATTCAATACCGTATCTTCTTTTTCAAATTCAATGATTCCGAATTCCACAAAATGATTTCCGCCACCAGAAGAACCCAATTGCGACCATGCTTTATCTTTCAAGCTTTTTGTTAAAGCGTTGGTTTGAAAATGAGGGCTTTCCAATACCGCATGATCGGATTTGTACGGGCCGTGAAATCCGTGTCCCGCACCAAATTTGGAATGCGCTACCAATTCTCGTTTGAATTTATCGTGGTGTTCGGTGTAAAACGCTTCAGGAATATCGTAGATGGACAACGCCATTCGGCAACCAATATCAACGCCCACGCCGTAAGGAATTATGGCGTTTTTAGTAGCCAAAACACCACCAATCGGCAATCCGTAACCTTGATGGGCATCCGGCATCAAAGCACCTGCAACCGTTACGGGAAGTTTCATAGCGACCCGCATTTGGTCCAAAGCACCTTCTTCAATTTGTTCCAATCCATAAGCCGAAAAAGCGTTTGGCTCTGGATTCAAAGTGATGAAATCTTCGGGTTTTTCATTGGCTTTTTGGATTATGGCCGAAGCGAGTTTGCTGAATATTTTATCCGATATATAGTTTTCGGGTTGGGCTAAAACCGCCGCATAATTGGCCAACATTTGTTCTTTTGTAAAACCGTTTCGTCCGCGATTGATTCGCAAAGCAATTCCTAAAACGGCGTTTTCTGCATATCCCAATGCAATTAAATCTGTTCCGTTGATGGGTGTGTTCATACGTTTTTTCTTTTTGACGGTACAAAGATGCTCGCGGGACTACGCAATTATTTTGCGCAGTAAAAATTAATTTTTACATTTGAAAAAAACAATTGCCGATGGATCTTCAAAATATTTATATTGAACTGCTCGAACGTATTGGTTTTTCGCCTGAAAATACAGGTAAACATTGGCAAAAATTAGAAAAAGCGTATTCCAGCGCTTCCAGACATTACCACAATTTAAAACATTTGGAGGAAATGTTGGAATGTTTTGAAATGTATAAAAATCAGTTGGAATTTCCAGAAGAAGTTTTATACGCCCTTTTTTACCACGATTACATTTACAACTGTGCTCGAAAAGACAACGAACGCAGAAGTGCCGAACATGCGATAGCATTATTGCCGGAACAGTCAAGTGCCAACAAGCAAATTATTTTCGATTTGATTTTGGCCACCAAAAACCACGTTACTATGGGTGTGAACGACGAAAAATGGTTGATTGATTTTGACTTAAAAGTTTTGGCAAAAGCCCCAGAAGCGTATGCCATTTATGCGAAACAAATTCGAAAAGAATTCAGCATTTACCCCGACTTTCTATACCATCCCGGTCGGAAAAAAGCATTGGAACATTTCTTGGAAAAAGAGTACATCTACCAAACAGAAAGCTTTCAAACGGATTTTGAAACCAAAGCAAGAGCAAACATTCAAGCAGAAATTGATCATTTATAGATAAAATCTTTCAATCCTTTAGTCTTTTAAAAAAATGTCTCAAAATAAAAACGCCTTAATTCGCTACAAAACGATTGACAAATGTTTGCAAAACCATTACCGACAATGGACTTTGGACGATTTGACACAAGCATGTTCGGAAGCTTTATTTGAATTTGAAGGAAAAGAAAATACGGTAAGTAAACGAACAACGCAACTCGACCTTCAGCTGATGCGGAGCGAAAAGTTAGGTTACAGCGCTCCAATTGTAGTTTACGATAAAAAATTTTACAAATACGAAGACGAAGACTATTCGATTACCGATATTCCGTTGACCGAAACCGACATTAATGTGCTGACGGAAACCGTTTCGATGTTAAAACAGTTCAAAGATTTCTCTTTATTCAGCGACGTTTCCGACATTGTACAGCGGCTCGAAGACAAGATTTATGCCGAGAAGTCGAACACGCAACCCGTTATTCATTTGGATAAAAACGAAAGTTTGAAAGGCTTGCATTTTCTCGATCCTTTGTACCAAGCCATCATCAAGAAAATTGTTTTGAAAATCACGTACAAATCGTTCACGTCCCGTGATGAAAGTACGTTTTCCTTTCATGCCTCTATTTTGAAAGAATTCAACAACCGCTGGTTTTTAGTAGGAAAAAGAAGAAAAACAGCTCCCATAACCAACCTTGCTTTGGACCGAATTACTGCGGTTGATTTTGATTTCCAAGCGGAGTATTGGGAAGCTGATTTTAATGCCGAAAAGTATTATAAAAATGTGGTGGGGGTTACCGTAAATTCAGGACTTCAACCCCGAAAAGTGGCGTTAAAAATTGACCATACCAATGCTCCTTATGTTTTGACCAAACCTTTGCATACTTCGCAACGGCTCATCAATACCAATGAAGACGGCAGTATTATCATTCACTTGTTTTTGATTGAAAATTATGAATTGCATCGTCTTTTGCTGGGTTTTGGCCGTGGCCTCGAAGTGATCAGTCCGGAACGGTTACGGAATGAAATAAAAGCCAATTTGAAACGGTGCTTAGAACAATATGAAAAAGCACCATCATAAGTGTGTAGAATGAAAACCAGCAAATTCGAGTACCAACTGTGTTTTCTAAATTCGTTATATTTTTAAGAAATAAAATTCTTTCGTCAAAAATATTTTCTACATTAGCTAAAAACCATTGCTATGGAAGATAAAAACAAACCCGTTTTAGATTCGCTGATTCGGAATGGATTTCCGCAACTCACGGAGATGGATTATAAATTTACCGAATATTCGCTGAACAGTACCTTTAGTTTTAAATTTGACAGCTTAAATCATTTTATTTCCTTTTTGGAACTTGAAGCAGAAACCAACACCCAAGAAATAGCGCTTTTAGAAAAAACGTTTATCGACCTGGGCTTGGATCTTAACTCGTTCTTTTACATCAACTTTTATGATAAAAACGAAGCTTTAGGTCTATAAAAATTGAGGCAAACATTTGATAATTCTAGTCAATTTCAAAAACTAAAACCAAGGTTTTTTGTTTTTCTGATAGGTTTCATAAAATTCAGCATCGGTTTTGGTGAGGTAAATAATGCCTTCAATCAATCCGAGTAAACTCGTTGCCGCAAGCACAAATGCACCAATCAAGATACAAAGTGTGGCATAGCCAATGGCCGTTACTACTAAAATTATAATCCCTTCGTTGTTGTATCCTAAGACAAATTTGTGAACGCCAAGTGACCCTAAAAGTATGGCCAAAACACCCGTTAAAATCCGCTTATTGTCTTGTGTATACTGTGGTGGCGCTTGATAAGGCTTGTTCCAACTTTCTTCTTTGGGTCTGCTTGTTTCCATAATTTTAAGATTTGGTTTTGGTTTAATGCTATAAAAATATAAAAAATTATAGGAATGCGGAATCAATAGGCTCCCAAAGTTCGATTTTATTTCCTTCCAAGTCCAAAATCCAACCGAATTTTCCATAATCGTAGGATTCCATTTCACCCACCACTGCTACGCCTTCTTCTTTTAATTGTTCCAAAAGTGTTTCTAAATTCCGCACGCGAAAATTTTGCATAAACTCCTTTTTTGAAGGTTCAAAATAGGTGGTGTTTGCCGCAAGAACAGACCATTGTGTGGAGCAATCGGCACCTGCTTTGTCTTTCCACCAAAAAGTACAACCATAAGCGTCAGTGCTTAATTGCAAGTGTTTGTGGTACCAATCTCTTAACTTTTCAGGATTTTCGGATTTAAAAAAGAAGCCTCCAATTCCCGTTACACGTTCTTCCAATACTGCGTTTTGAGGAGAAGGATTGTACACCAAAAGTATTTTATCTGCAATGGTTTGGGCCAATTTCTCATGACTCTCAAAAGTCCATCCAGCGATATGTGGACTCAAGATTACATTTTCAGCCGATATCAAATCCTGAAATGCTTCAGGGATTTCCGACGTAAAAAGCTGTTCAAACGATAATTTTTCGTATTCCAAAACATCCAATCCGGCACCTAAAATTTTCTTGCTCTTTAGTGCTTTTGCCAAATCTGCAGTCACCACGCTTTTACCTCTTGCGGTATTAATCAACCAAAAGGGTTTTGAAAAAGCATTAATAAAATTTTCATCGACCAATTTGTCGGTTTCGGGCGTCCAAGGAATGTGCAAACTCAGCACGTCTGCTTGTTCTTGTAGTTTGGCCAACGAAACTTGTTTGGCATTGGCGTCGCCTACATTTGGCAAAATATCATAACACAAAACAGTCACATCAAATCCCCGAAGTTTTTTGGCGAAAGCCTTGCCCATATTTCCATAACCGATAATCCCAACCGTTTTTCCGTCCAGTTCATGTCCGCGATTCGATTCTCGTAGCCATTTTCCTGATTTCACTTCGGCATTCGCCCGATTGAGGTTATTGAACAAACTTAGAATCATTCCCAAAGCATGTTCGGCAACGGCGTTTCGGTTTCCTTCGGGTGCGGCAATTAACGCAATTCCGTTTGCAGCAGCACACTCACAATCGATGCTTTCCAATCCCGCACCCACTCGGGCAATGAATTTTAGGTTGACGGCTTTTTCCAAAAAGGCTGCATCAATCTGAAACCGACTCCGAATCACGATTCCTTCATAATTGGCAATTTTAGATTCAATCTCTTTTTTGGATGAGGTAAAGTCGTCGTCGTTTATAAATCCCGCCGCTTCGAGTTGGCTTTTCAACAAAGGATGGTTGCTATCGATATGGAGAATACGTTTCATGTGTAAATATTTATTGTTTTTAATCGGTCTCCCGATAGCTATCGGGAGTAATTCGCACATATCTTCATTGGGGTTTATCTCATCGGATACTATTTTATTTGGTATTCGATGACCCGAGCTTGCGAACTGGCGAAGCATTTTCAATTGCATCGCATTTCCGTTATGCTCATTTCATAAAATAAAATTTTGTGCGTTACAAATTAACGGAATTTAAAGTCAAATTAACACAATAAAACCAACTTCGCGCAGTTTTATAAAAAGTCAATTATCAAAAAAAACGTCACATATGAAAATCAAATTTTTATCCCTCTTCTTGTTGGCATTTTGTTTGCAGTCGTGTAATGAAAAGAAAGTATTTGACGAATTGGATAAAGATTTCCCTGAAAACCGATGGTTAAAAGGAGTAACCAAAAACTTTGAATTTAGCATTGAACAAGAAGCACGGAATTATGATGTGAATGTGCATTTTGCTTATTTTTCTGATTTTGTAATCAATCCCGTTCCGCTTTTTGTCACGATTATTTATCCGGATGGTACGGAAGAAAAAACGACCCTAAATTTAGTTGTAAAAGACAGTGAAGGCAAAGAAACCGGCGAATGTGGAGGCGATTATTGCGACATTCGTGAGATTATTTTTAAAAACGAGGCATTGAAAAAAGGCGTTTATAAGATTGCGATTCAGCAACAATTTGACGGCGCTTATTTACCGAATGTAAATGGTATCGGGATTGAAGTGGTGGCTCAAGCGGATTGATATCCTTTGCGAGAGACAACAAAACTCTAAACTTTCTCCACAAAAAAACCACTTGACACCAAAGTAATCAAATGGTTGAGATCCGAATAAACGGCAATGCTGACTATTGTAAAGCCTGTTCTAAATCGGCAATGAGGTCTTCAATATCTTCAATTCCAACGCTCAAACGAACCAAGTCGTCCGTTATACCAACAGCCAAACGGGTTTCGGCAGGAACCGAAGCGTGGGTCATTGTTGCAGGATGATTGGCCAGAGATTCTACACCACCCAAAGATTCGGCCAACGTAACTATTTTTACTCTTTCCAAAAAAGAAACCGCATCGTTCTTCTCACCCGATTGAAAATTAAACGAAACCATTCCGCCAAAACCACGCATTTGTTTCTTGGCCAAATCATGAAACGAATGCGAAGGCAAACCGGGATAATAAACGGCTTTTACTTTCAGATGTTTTTCTAAAAATTCGGCTACTTTTTGTCCGTTTTCGCAATGTCTTTGCATCCGTAAATGCAAGGTTTTTATGCCTCTCAACACCAAAAAACTATCCATTGGACCTAAAATCGCACCTGTGGCAAATTGCTGAAAATGCAGTTTTTCGCCTAGCTCGGCATCTTTCATTACCAAAGCTCCGGCAATCACATCTGAATGTCCCCCTAAATATTTGGTAGCCGAATGCATTACAATATCCGCTCCTAAATCGAGGGGTTTTTGCAAATAAGGCGTGGCAAAGGTATTATCGACTGCAAAAAGGATGTTGTGCTTTTTGGTAATCTTGGCAATCGCTTCAATATCGGCGAGTTTCATCAACGGATTTGTCGGGGTTTCCACCCAAACTAATTTTGTGTTTTCATTGATTAGCGTTTGAAAATGTTCCAAATCATCCCAATCAATAAAGTGAAAGATGATTCCTGAATCTTTGTAAATTCGGGCAAACATACGGTACGTTCCACCGTACAAATCGTTCATTGTAATCACTTCGTCGCCCGCTTTTAAGGTTCGAATCAAGCAATCTGTAGCCGCTAAACCGGAGGAAAAAGCAAGACCTTTTGCACCATTTTCGATACTTGCAAGCGCTTGCTCCAATGCCGAACGGGTTGGATTTGCCGAACGGGCGTATTCATAATCGGGATGAAATGGTTTTCCCGGACTGGTTTGTGCAAAAGTAGAGGTTTGATACACGGGCGTCATCACCGCTCCGGTATGTGGGTCGGGATGTTGACCGCCATGGATCACTTTGGTGTTAAATTTCATTTTCTGCTATTTTTAGGAAGAATACAAATTTACCGTTTAATTTTGGCTAAGCCAATTTTGTAGTCCGTACCTTTGTGTAGAATTAACATTTTTTTGCTTCGAAAATAGGCCTAAAAAAAGTAATTGCAATTTAAAAATTTCACATTCGAGTATCCGATAAGTATGCTCAATCAAAACAAAAACCAATGAAAAAGATTATATACCTCTTGACTTTTACAACGGTCTTCATCAGTTGCAATACCGAAAAAGAATTGGAATTTACCACCGAAACCTTCACCGAAAAATCAACTTTGCCTTGTTCCGACAATTGTCCGACTGTGGAGGTAAAACTTCCGATTGCAAAAGAAGGCATTGTTGCCGCAGACAGCATCAATAAGCGCGTTTATGCAGTGGTAAAAAGCATTATTTATTTTGGCGAAAAGCCTTATACTGCTTCGGAATATAAAGGATTGCTTCAGTCTTTTATCGCTTCGTATGACGATATGAAAAAAGAATTTCCAAAAGACACGTTTGGTTGGGAAGCAAAAATTGAAGGTTCCATTGCGTATCAAACCGAAAATGTTTTGAATTACAAAATCGATCATTACTCCTTTACGGGTGGCGCTCACGGATATCAAGGCGTTCGCTCCCTGATTTTCAACCCTGAAACCGGAAAAATTTTAAAAAACGAAGATTTATTTAAGGATGTAAATGCGTTCACGAAATTTGCCGAACAAAAATTCAGAACCCAATATAAAATTCCTGAAAATGCTGGAATCAATTCTACTGGATTGATGTTTGAAGAAGAAAAATTTGCTTTACCATTTACGATTTTGTTCAATCAAAAAGGCCTATTATTGTACTACAACACCTATGAAGCCGCATCGTATGCCGATGGACCCAAGGAAGTACAATTGACTTATGCGGAATTGGAACCGTATTTAAAAGTGAAGTAATTTACACCAACTTTTTCAAACTCATAATCACGCCGGTATGCAATGCTTCGTGGTAATAATTAAAGGCAATAGCGTCGCTGGCATTTTTAATCACAAAACCAGTCATTACTGTGTATTCGGTGAAACTTTCAAAAAGACCAGTGCCAAAATCAGATTCGGTTTGCGTCACAGTTGTAAAAAGCAATTCTTTTAAAAGTGCAACTTCGGCTTCAGTTACTGGTGCTGTAGGTCGTGTTCCTTTTTTGTATTTTGAAACCAAATCGGCCTTAACATGCATCGGCAAACCTGAAAGATTGTACACCAACATTTGTTGCACCACAATGATGTGACCGATGTTCCAAATAATGTTGTTGTTAAAACCCTGTGGAATGGTGTTGAGCTGTTCCAACGATAGATTTTCAATCCATCTACTGAGTAGTTTTCTACTCGTTTGTGTAATTTCAAATGTTTCTTTCATTGTTCAGGATTTTTTTGATAAAAATAACACTTTTTGAGTAGAAAATAAATTTCCTTTGCACCCTAAACTAGCATCATGGACAAAATTTACTACCTCGCTTCCTGCGATACTTGTCGGAAAATTATAAAAAACCTCCC
>NZ_JBIPPD010000357.1:0-4751 GCF_044368625.1 Flavobacterium sp.
TTATCTATCAAACAAATATACAAAAATATGAGCAATTACGGATATACATTAAATTATTTGGTAAAAATCAAACTAAAAAACTACTTGATTGATTTAAAAATGATAAATGTTACATCTCGAAAATAAATTAACAGAACTTTGTTTTCAAAAAGTAACTTTTAGACAAACCACCATCTTTTAAAAAAATTAATCTGTCAAACAGGGTGGAATAGTGAAACATCTAATCGGTACAATTTTACCGTTAAACAATTAATAAAAAATACACCTGAATCGTTCGAAATTTGATGCCAAAGATCAACTTAATCAAGACATATCGTTTTTTTTTAGACTAAATTTTAATTGTATAGGAACTTTTTTTATGAAATAAGTTGTACAAAAAAAGCTGTTTTACAGTACGTAAAACAGCTTTTAGAATTAATAATTTTTTGTAATTACGGTTTCCAAAAAGTCCAAACAGAACCGTTGAAAACAGCCAACTGATGTGATAACGTGTCGTATGCCATCATACCCGCTTCTGGGTTTTTGATGTTCAGGTGGGGGTTTTCCATTTTTGGCAAAATCATTGCTTTGTCACTATCAGAAAGCACTAAAATACCTGGGGTCGGATTGGAGTGGTCTTTTCCGATGATGACTTTAGCATTGCCTCTTTCAGCTACATCGTCCTGAAGTGTGGTACTCACATCGCCAGTTCGCACGCTCAAATCCCTCCAAGAATTCAACTGTTTCACTTTAACCTTTTTGTCGGTAACGTCATAAATAATGGTTCCCGGCACTGCATCTGAAACAGCTGCTTCTGAATTTACCCAAGGTAGGATAATGCCCTTATTTCCTTGGCCAAATTCTAAACTGACGTCTGAGTTGGTTACTCCTTGCTTTCCGATGGCTACTTGTGAAAATCCAATCGATGAAACCGTTGTTAACAATAAAATGAATATTTTTTTCATAATAATAAAATTAATTTTTAAAAAACTACTGGATTTAATTACTCCGGACATGCTTGCGTTTCCATACAATACCATTCAAAGCTTGTGCCATCAGTGGTTGTATATACTTTTAAACAATTGTTTGTAGTATCAAATACCATCATACCTTCAACTGGAGATGTGATTACAAGAGTAGTTCCATCTGCTGCAACTGGCTGGTTACTTGCATTAAATGCTACTCTGTTCAATACAAATCCCTTAGTTTTGGCTTCTAAAACAATCCATCCGCTTTTTCTAACCGCCGGCCAAATACTTGCCGTTCCTGCTCTATCCAAAGAGGTAATTCCTGTTGCGGTATCTAACGCACTTCCTGCTTGATTGTCTAATTCTCCATCAAGATAACAAATGGTAGCTGCAGAAATTTCAATATCAACTTTTGTCAATGAACAAAGTGTTTCAATAGCTTCATCACAAATTTGATAAGTTATGGTGTATAATCCTGCAGGTGTTCCTGCTGGTACAGACACTATACCTGTTGTTACGTTTAATGTAGGAACTGTCGCTCCAGATGAAACTGGTACAGCTGGTGTAATTACTGAAATTACTACATTATCAACAGTTGCAGATCCTGCTGCTCCTCCATTGAATGTGTCATTCGTTAATACATTTCCAACGCTTGCTACTCCTGATATAGATTGAACTCCGGTTGCTGTAAGATTATCTGCTACAGCATTTACTGTTGGCGTTACATTTAAAGTAGTGGTAGAAGTCGTACAATTGGTTGGGTTCAGTTTATCACAGATTTGGTAATCCAATGAATAACTTCCCGCTGGTGTTCCCGCTGCAACGGTAATTGTTCCGTCTGCATTCAATGTTATGCCTGCTGGCCAAGTTCCTTCTTGACTTGCCGTTATATTAGATGATGTTGCAGATCCTGCAGCTCCTCCATTGTAACTGTCATTGGCTAAAACAGATGCAGTTGTTCCGCCATCAGCAGTGGTTGACAAGGTTTCTGATGAAGCACTTATTGCTGGTGAAGCTACAGTTATTTCTGTTGTTGCACTATCACATGGTGTTCCAGATACTTTTTCACACAATTGATATGTAATACTGTACGTTCCCGCTGGTGTTCCCGCTGGAATAGATACTACTCCCGTTGCTGTATTTAAAGTCGGAACTGGTCCGCCATTAATTGACGTTGCTGCTGTTGTTACCGAAATAGCTACATTATCAACAGTTGCAGATCCTGCTGCTCCTCCATTGAATGTGTCATTCGTTAATACATTTCCAACGCTTGCTACTCCTGATATAGATTGAACTCCGGTTGCTGTAAGATTATCTGCTACAGCATCTAATGTAACTGTTAAATTTATCGTAGCTGATGCAGTATTGTTATTGGTGTTTGGATCACTATAATTACCAGTAATCGAAGCTATATTAGTTGAGGTTGCTGATATAGTACCCGTCAAAATTAAGGTAGCCTCTTCACCTACTTGCAATTCACCAATAGTCCAGACAGCTGTGGAAATATCTACCGTTCCTTTTGAAGGAGTTGCACTCACAAATGTAATCCCTGCGGGCCAAGTATCTGTAAGTGAAGTTGTCAAACTTGGTATAGGGCCATTATTTTTTACTGTAATCGTAAAACTAACAGTAGTTCCAAAAATTGCTGCTGAAACACTGGAAGTTTGAGTTACCTGTAAATCCGTACTTGCGGCTAAAATAGTAACTGGAATGTTACAAGATCCTGTTGCTGCTGCAGAAGTAACCGAAACACTTACTGTACCTGGATCGCTTGTACCATTATATGAAACAGGAACATCGATAAAAGTTGCTCCTTGCTGCACAAAAATGCTATATGGACTAGGATTTGTACTTAAACCTGCTCCACTAATATTTACTGCAGCAATACCATTTATAGCTGAAGAAATAGGAATTCGTAAAACATCAGCTTGAACATTTCCATTTTTAATAAATTGATTGTTTTGTAAACCTCCCTCGGAAGAATTACAATTAAAACCAAATGAAGCGGGTACATTGGTAACCGTTGCACAAGATGCTAAATCGCCAAATCCGCGATTAGTACTTGCAGTTTCAGTCCCACTACCATCTATAAGACCTACATAAGTTGTAGCTCCAGTTAAGGCATTTACCCTCCAAATATCGGTATCTGCCGTTCCATTAAGTCTACTATAATAGAAAAAACCGTTCAAGTAAGCCAAACCGTTTCCATTAACGCCTCCCGTTGAAGCATACGTTCCATTTAATTTCACAACGGGACTTGCAGTTGGAGGTAACGTTGTAGGATTAATGCGGTATAACCAACTATTTGTTGTTCCTACATTGATAATACAGTACAAATTTCCAGCGTTATCCACCGCAACATCATTAAGAACAACTCCACTGTCCCATGTTGCATCGCCTGTAATATCTTGCAAATTCTCTGCATTTCCAGTACCTGTCCATTTTGACAATCTTTTATTGGAGATTCCCCAGACTACCCCAGTAGAAGGATCAGTTCCTATACCTACAGGTGCTAGATTAGTACCAGAAGGGCCATTCCATTGTAAGGAAGTACTTTGCAAATTAGTAACAGATGAACTACCTAATCCCGAAAAAATCGTCCCGTTATTTTGATTCACTGTAGTAACAAACCGATTACTAGTTAAATCTGTTGGCGATGGTCCATAGGCCACGTTTCCGTGAGTTGTTTGATCTCCATTCGCGACCAACGTGGTAGATAAATTGTTCAAGTTGATTCTGTAAACCTCTTGGGTTCCACGAACAATTCCAAACAGCTCATTACAAGTTGGAGCTTCTGAGGGCACATAAAGTTGACCCGAAGCTAAATCTAAATCATCAGTACCCTGAAATATCAAAAGCTGCGTATTTAATGCATAACTGGTTTTAACAATACCTACCCCTGTGTTGGGATTAATTTCATAGATCCTTGCATTAAATGTACTTGAAACAACAAGTAGTAAGCGAGATATAAAACCTTCGACCGCATATATTCGTCCATTAAAAAAAGACAAACCCTGAAAGTTTTCTGGTAGTGCGCCACTAAGCTGAATCACTAAAGTAGCAACTCTTGTAGAAATATTTATTTTATAAAGGTACTTGTTAGTACCTACAATTGCTACGGTATATAAATTGCCCGCATTATCAAAAAATCCGTCGCCATTGATGGTACCATTTGTCCAGTTGGCATCACCTGAAATTGACCCCAAATTTGTGGCTGGTGCTGGACTTGCCTTTATCAAATCTCGATTTGCCGAAATTCCATAGACATGTCCAAATGTGGCTCCTGCATTTGGATTAGTAGTTAATCCTCCCAAACCAGCAGGCAGATTTGTCGAAATACTGGTATTTGCAACATAAACCGGTGAATTCACTAAAGTATTTGATGAAGTAAAAACACTTTGAGAACCGTTTGATGGAACAGGCCCCACTGCTAAATTACTTCTAGCTTCAGACGATAAGGTTGTGGTTTGAGTAGGCAAGTTCCCGTTGAGTGCTGAGATGTCAAAAACGCGACCATTTTGGGCGTTCATCAAATAAAGTGATGTATTATTTTGAGCTTCTGAGACAAAAGCTACCAACGCAAAAAGTGTTAGGAACACAATGCGAATGTGTATTTTAAACATGATTTTTAAAATTAAATGAAAATTAAATGGTATTGAGGTGCTTCACAAACCGAAACACATAAGATTTTTAAAATGCAATTCTTTAACTAGTCACTCCTTAAAAACTCACTTTTTGAGTTTTTAAATTTATTTTGAAAAATACATTTGTAAAAATAAACATTAAAAATTCTAGCCAGATCAC
>NZ_JBIPPD010000234.1:0-4746 GCF_044368625.1 Flavobacterium sp.
CTAAAGACGGGTTATTAAGGCAGCATTATTTTGTAGCTGACAAATACGAAGATTTAAATCTATTTTCATTATTGTATAATGAATATATTGACATAAAAAAAAGTGAAAAAACAACGAACCGCTAACACGGGTAACCGTTGCACAACTCTTTCAAAAACTAAACTTTCCAAGAATAATTACAAAAGCAACCTCGTTTGTCCCGAAGTTTCGGGATTCTAAACGAGGTTTGGTTTTGATATAAAGTTTTTGTTTCTAAAAATAAGAAGGCTTAAAACAATCCAATTAAAGCTTAAAAAAATGGTTTTTAGACAAGTGTGCCATTTTTCTTGTTCTAAAGTTACTTCTTGTGCCTTGCTCTTTGGTTTTCGGGCAATGAACTTGAGGTATTTCTTGAGGTTGTAGGTCAAGGCTGCCATCAAAACATGTTTGTTGGCTTGCTTTATTCCTCTCGTATTGACACGTTTCATATTGGTAAAGTTGATCAGTGTTCCTAATACTGGTTCTACTGTTTTGCTTCTTATCTTAGACATTCGCTTGGCATACTCGGGGTTTAGGGTAAGCTTTTGGTGCATCTTCTCGTAGTGTTCTTTGTGGATGCTGTCGTCCAGCTTCTTGAAATTGGTTTTCATTCCACAACATTGCTCTCGAAGTGGACATTTCCTGCAATCGCTCTCACTGCTTCTATAGGTTCGTTTGGTGTAACCTTTGCTGTCTGTTTTCTCGACCTTGAAAAGAAGCTTAGCTTTGTTCCCACCTTCTTTAGTACACTGGTAGTAGTTGCCCATTTTTTGAAGTTCGAACCCTTCGCGGTGCGGGACGTATTGCCCGAAGTTGGGCATCCAAGCATTGATTGTGTTATCGTTTAAGTATTTTAAAGCTTCGCCACTACTGTAGCCTGCATCGGCTAAAATTTCGCCTAGTTCTATTTGGTTTTCTTCTAAATTTTCTTTGGCGAGTTCTACTATATGTTCCAAACACTGACTGTCGCGTTTGTCGGCAAAATCTGCACAAGCTCCGGTGATGACATGGTTTTGATCATCTACAGCTATTTGTCCAAAGTAATTGAGTTGGCGTGCCTTGCCGGGTTTTACACTTACTCTGGCATCAGGATCAGTGGGACTGTAATGGGTGTGATTCGATAAATATTTAGGTCGGATTAAGTTGCCATTTTCGTCTTTTCTGTCCCCTTTAGTACTTCCCTTGGGCTGAGCTTTGTAGGTTTCTGTTTTCCAATCATGGTGTTGGTCCACGAGCTTTTTTCGGGTTTGACTCACTTTGTATTCGCTGTTTTCATTGAGTTCCTGAGTATAATAATCAGCATCGTCTAAAACTTCCTTCTCTACCAAGCTATCCATCGAAGCATTGGCTTTGATAAAAGCACTGTCAACCGCTTGCCGTTTGCCACGAACCATTCCTTTTTCCACACAAAGCGAAAGTACTTTTTTGAATAATTCCATAAATACTTCCTCTCCATACAATTGACGCGTTCTGCTAATGGTACTGTGCCAAGGTAGTGCTTCGTCAATATCATACCGAATAAACAAACGAGTATCCAAACAATTGGAACAATATTCAATGAGTTTTCTGTCGGAATTGATATTGTTCAAGTAGCCAATTAGACAAATCTTGAAAAATACAACAGGGTCAATACTTTCCTGACCTTCTTCTCCATAATACGCTTTTGTAGCTTTGTATAAAAACCGAAAGTCAATGGCTTTATCTAACAATCGGTAAAAATTATGCTCTGGAATCAAGTCCTGTAAATGAACTTGGTAGAGCATTTTTGGGGTGAGTTCTTTTTTTCCTTGCATGACTAAAATTACAAAAATTGAATCTTTTTTGCAAGATCTTTTTGGTATATTTCAGGAGTTGTGCAACAAGCACTGACGTTGTGTGCTATAATTCCGCTGAACGTAAACTACAAGAAAAAAATCAAAAATTTATTTGCCAATTGTTAACTTTTAAGATAACTTTGTCAAATGAGCAGAGAAATTATATTTTACGAAAATCATTTTATTGAGTTTTATCAAAGTCAAGATGAAAAAGTAAAAGAAAAAATGAAATATGTTCTTGAATTAATAAAACAAGTTGAGAAAGTTCCGGAAAAATTTTTAAAACATCTGACAGGAACAAACGGACTTTATGAAATAAGAATTGAATATCAGTCAAATATTTATAGAATATTTTGTTGCTTTGATAAAGGGAAATTGGTTGTGCTTTTTAATGGTTTTCAGAAAAAATCTCAAAAGACACCAAAAAATGAATTGGAAAAAGCATTGAATTTAATGAACGAGTATTTTAAACAAAAAAACATTTAAAATGAAAGATTATAAAAACATAAAAAATTTCGACCAACTTATTGAAGTTGAACACGGAAAAATCGGAACAGAAAGTAGAAATAGCTACGAAGAAAAATCACAGATGTTCATCATAAGCCAAATGCTTAAAGACGCTCGAAAAGAAGCTAAAATAACTCAAGAGCAATTGGCAGAAAAAACTGGAACAAAAAAAAGCTACATTTCGAGAATTGAAAACGGAAAAGGAAATATTCAACTTTCAACATTAATAAGAATCTTTGAAATAGGATTAAATAAAAGAATTGGGTTAACCTTTTTGTAAGTAACTATTATTACAGCACACAACAGCTAGGGTTTCGTTGCGGCTGAAAGCCAAACATTATCTAAACTCGAACTCGTGTCATTGTCTCTTAAATGATTACTGAACAGCAATCAAACAAATTGTAAACCCAAAACTTCCCCTTACGAATACAACAACGGCAACAACACACTTGCCAAAACCAGCAAAACAATTGATAATATCCCGCCAATGATGAAGAAATGTTTGAATTTATAAATCCCCATTCCGTAAATGATGGCGTTGGTTTGGTAACCCATAGGGGTATAAAAACTGAAATTGGCACCAAACATCACGGCGTACAAAAGCGGTTTCGGATTCAAATTCATTTTTACAGCAACCGCAATTACGATTGGTGCAAAAACAATAGCCGTTGCATTGTTACTGATAAAACCGCTCATTAGCATCGTAAAGGCAAACACAATCGAAATAATTACCGGCGTGGGAACCGATTTTAAAACACTTTGTAAATGGTCGGCAATGAAAACATCGGTTCCGGTATTTTTCATTGCAATACCTAGCGGAATCATTCCTGCCAATAAAAAAATAACTTGCCAGTTGATTCCGCTATAAGCGTCTTTCAACTGAATACAGCCGGTAAATAGACACAAGGCGACTCCTAACAAAGCACTTTTCAAAATCGTAAATGTATTGGATGCCGATAAAACAATAACCAACAAAATGGCTGCAAATGAGATGATCTTTTTGAACTTAGGGATGTTGGCCATCGTTATGACCGTGTTGGAAAACAGCAATTCGTTGTTGCGTGCCAACTTCTGGATTTCGGTTAAATTTCCCGTTAGCAACACGCGATTTCCGGGGGTGAGAAATTTTTTATTGAAAAACTGCTTAAAAAAATTAGGAAACGAACCGTAGCGTTTTTCACTGTTGATTCCTTTTACAAAAACATTTTCGGGCAAGTTATCATCAAATTCTCGAATCGACATATTGATAAACCGCGAATTAGGCAAAACAATTACTTCATGAAATTCATTGGCATATACTTCCTTCGCCGCATTCTGATCCACGCCCAAAATACTAACACCCAAACCCTCCGTTTTTGATCTCAAATCTTCAATCGTTAAGTCCAACCACAATATGTCGTTCTCCTGCAAAATTTCAGTTTTCAATTCGGTTTTTAAATATTTACAACCACGCTGAATTTTGATCAACTCAATGTCATTTTCACCCCAAATTTCGGTTTCATTTACGGGTTTGCCTATCAAAATCGAGCCTTCATTAATTCGGACAGACGTAATGTAACCGTACTTATGCATTAAAACTTCATCATCATCAACTACTTTTTTGGGCAAAATCTTTTGACTTAAAAAATAAATAATGGGTATTGCAACCAATAAAAAAATTAGACCCGCGAATGAAAATTCAAAAAATGAAAACCTTCCTATACCACTTTTTTGCGAAATTCCCGACACAATCAGGTTGGTACTGGTTCCCATCAACGTGCAACTTCCTCCTAAAATTCCAGCAAACGAAACCGGCAACAGGACTCGAGATTTATCGATTTTGCCCAATTTGTCCAGTTCATTAAAGAGTTTTATGAATATAATTACAACGGCAGTCGTGGCAATAAAAGAGGAAAATAGTCCTACAAAAATCATCAGCAATGGCAGAAAAACCCAAAAAGGCCAATTGGCCATCGGAATAATTTTGGTCGCCATACATGACACGACGCCATTTTTTTCCAAACCTGTAGCAATAATCATCAAGCACAAAATAGTTAGAACGGAAGGGTCTGAAAATCCAGAAATGGCTTCTTCGGGAGTGACAATCGCAAAAATCAACAAACTGATCAGAATAAAAAACGAGGTCTTATCGACCGTAAACTTTTCGCTCACAAATAAGCCAAAAGCTACGATTAAAATTCCAATAACAATTCCAATTTCTAACGTCACTGATTTTTGATTAAGAAAGTTAAAAGTAAAGAAAAGGTATTGGCAATCCTTTATAAAATTTAAAATTAAAGTTAACCCGTTGGGTGTAATTATTTGCAGTAAAATAAATGGATTAGATATTGGTCAAGATACTGAAATTCAGTATCTTGAAGTCTCCAAACAAACCAATATCTATGACAAATATAGTGAAAAATTATTT
>NZ_JBIPPD010000054.1:0-16670 GCF_044368625.1 Flavobacterium sp.
TTATGTTTATAATAAAAAAGACAAACTCCCCTTTTTTTTTACTACAAATATCTATGTGGCTTTATATGACGAAAATGGGACTAAAATAGAAACCAAATTACTTTATGCAAACGCTGGCTGTTTCTCGGGCAATTTTGTTTTAGGAGAACATTTGAAAACCGGAAAATATTATCTACATGTATATACCAATTGGATGAATAATTTCAAAGAAGACGAATCTGGTAAATTCGAACTTAATATCATCAATAACAATGACTCTCAATTTTATAAAGAAGCGCCTGATTATTCCAAAACAAAAATTGCCTTTTTTCCCGAAGGAGGCACTATAATCGAAGGAACCCTCAATACTATAGGTATAAAAGTAGCAGATTGCAACGGAAAAGCCTTACCGATCAGCAAGGTCAATATTGTAAATCATAAAGGTGATACCATTCAGAAAGTCATGCTCAACAAATATGGGCACGGAAAATTTCAGCTTGAAGGGGACACTAACATTTACAAAGCTTCATTTAAAATTAAAGGTGAAAGAATTGAACAAAACCTACCAATAGCTTTAAAGGAAGGGGTTGCGTTAGAAATAAGCACTTATTCATTAAAAGATAAAACCATTGCAAAAGTACGAACAAATAAAAAAGGTGTTGAAAAATTTAAAACAGAGGCGCTTTATTTAGTAGTCCAGCAAAACAACAAAAGTTTCATAATAGATGTAAATTTTTCAAATGATGCTTTAGAGCAAACCATCATCATTCCAAGCATGACTCTTTTTGAAGGTCTCAATACATGCCGAATTATCGACAGCAACAAAAAACAATTGGCAGAACGTTACATTTTCAAATATCCAGAAAAAACATTGTCTGCTGATATTCCGTTTCCTTCCAGAAAGAAAAGCGAAATAAGCTTCGAGGGTACTTTTTCTATCCAAAACACAAGTGCAAGCATTTCAATTTTACCTGAAAATTCATTAGCTGTAAATTTAAATGACAACCTATTTGCTTCATTTTTAATTAATCCCTACTTCTCTAGAAAAAAAGAGCATTTGAATTATTACTTTACAGATGTTTCAAAAATCAAACAGTTTGAATTGGATTTATTGCTCTTAAATCAGGATGATGGAAAGTACAAATGGGAAAATATAATAGGAGATCCTCCCACTTCAAAATATGAATTTGATGTCGGGTTTACTATAAAAGGAACCATAAATCAAACTATTAAAGACGTAAAAAAAAACAAAGTTCAACTCAATTCTCTTGCAGCTCAAATTAACGAACTCGCTGATGTGGATGATAAAAAGGAATTTTATTTCCGTAATTTAGTAATTGCAGATTCAACAACTGTTTTTTTAAACCTGATTACAAACGGTCAAAAACCAACTCTGTTTAAGGTTTACCCACAAATTTTAAATCTCAACAGAACATTCAACAAATCATTCACCGTTGAAAAAAGTACCTGTTTCTTAAAAGATTCCATACAATATGACTTTCCAGGTGTAAATTCAAAAATGGTAATCCTTGACGAAGTTGACATTAAAATTGACAAAAAAAAATTAAAGTATAAAAATAATTTAGGAAACGGTAGCTTGACCGGCTATAAAATACTAGATGATGATCCAAGTATTAATTTAGACCTGGTAGATTATCTAAGCTACAAAGGGTTTATTGTAGAAAGAGTGCAGGGCCAATATGTTATTTACAACAGGACAGGAGTTGCTCTTAATGGCAGGACTTCGCCTGCTGTTTTCGTTGGTGGAATGCAACAAATTAGTAATGATTTCCTACAAAACTTAAAAGTAAGAGATATCGATGAAATATATATTAGCAACTATGCCGTTTCACCAACTGCTAGAAACACTGTGGGGATTATAAAAGTATATCCAAAATCGTCTTATCTGTCTTCCAGCCCTAAGGCAACCTCTGTATCTTTTGCAATTAAAAATTCCTTTTCAAGAATTGAACCGTTTAAAAATATCGATTACAAATCAACTGAGGATAAGGGTTTTCAAAATTTTGGCGTTATTGATTGGGTTCCTTTATTAGCAACTCAGGAAACAAATATATTTAAATTTGATATTCCCGACATGCAGCAAAAAAAAGTTACACTTTTAATTGAAGGTTTTTCTGATGATGGAACTTTAATTTCCGAGACAAGAACAATTTCTCTTCCATAAAAAATGCCCCAAAAAGTTTGAAACTTTTTGGGGCATTTTCAAATTCAAACGTTTTTATTATAAATCAATTGTATCCTCATCTTTCTCTTCTTCCTTAGTTTTCTTGCTAAACTTATAAATCACCGGAACAATGGTAACAACTACAAGGATAATTACAATTAATTCGATGTGTTCTTTCAAATCAATATCGTATTTTTCTAACAAAAAACCATACAAATAATGACCTGCAAAAATCAAACTGAACGACCATAAAATCGAACTAATGACATTGTAAAGCATAAATTTCTTTTTTTCCATCATTACAATTCCAGCTACAATTGGGGCAAAAGTTCTAAAAATGGGCAAGAAACGTGCTAGTATAATGGCTCTGCCACCGTGCTTTTCAAAAAAATCTTTCGACTGCACAAGATATTTTTTCTTAAACCAAAAAGAGTCTTGTTTATTGTACAAATAATACCCACTTTTTGCTCCAAACCAATACCCTACTGTATTTCCAATAATTCCTGCTATCGCTACTAAACTTGCCAATAACAGTACATTGAGCAAATCATTATCGATAAACATAAAATTTTCGATCAACTCCCTGCTGTAAATTCCAGCTAGAAAAAGCAAACTGTCTCCAGGAAGAAAAAACCCAGCAAATAAACCCGTTTCTGCAAAAACAATAAAGAGCACTAACCACAATCCTACCTTAACACCATCAATACTGAAATTTATATAAAAAAGGGGGTCAATTAAATTTTTCCAATCAAATTCGTTCATTGTATATGTGTTAATTTACGGGCGTGAAAGTAACAATTTTTAGCTTAACGCCAATATTATTCAGCCAGTTTTAAGTTTTTTTTAAGTAAGAAAATAGTAAAAGAATAAACATCTAAAAACATTAGAAACAGCATGCTGTTTAAGTTCGCTAATTTATTTGCGTTCGTAGGCACAACAAGTATGTAAATCAGCATAAGCTTCGTCAGTTGCCTTTACATTTTTAGTATCATGTCCTACTTTAGCCACCGCTTTTTCAATCTGATTAACCGATGATTTTTCTTCGTTAACAATCACTTGCAATTGTTGCTTATCGGCATCCCAAACAGCTGATTTCACTCCTGCCACGGAATAGGCCGCCTTCTCAATACGTTTTTTACACATTTCGCAATTACCTGCAACGGAAATTGCGTGTTTGGCATTCTTATCTTTCTTTTCTTGTGCGAGTGTCGTCCATCCGAAAACGAAAACCAGCAGCACCATAATTACATTTTTCATCGGTATTTAATTTTTACTTCCAATCGAAAATGGAAACTGTTATTTTATTTAATTTTAAAACGCAGACCTGCATAAAACATCTGTCCGAAAACAGGTGCATATACAATGGATGTATCAAAAGTAGTACCAAACGGATTTTCATTTCCTAAAACCGCATTTTCTTGGGTGTAATTTCCTAGGTTTTCAGCTCCGGCATACATTTCAAATGTGGACGAAAACGTACGTGTAATTTGCGTATTCAACAACGAAAATGAAGGTGAATATTCTGGCAATCGATCAGCAATAGAATTTGAAGCCGTATTGGGTAATTGTTGTTTTCCCAACCAATTGTAAGTAAAATCAAATTTCCACTGACGCCCTTTTTGACCAATATGTGTTTCGTAGGCCAAGTTTGCAAAAAAACGGTGTCGGGCCTGTAACGGTCTCTCGGCGGTTCCGCTAAGGTATTCCGTTTGAATATCGTAGTACTTGTAAGCAGTACGGGCATTTAAATGATCCATTAATTCGACATTGAACTCAATTTGCATACTATTGGCAAACGATGTTCCATTATAAAACAAGGCTTGTTGCGGACTTGCATACAAATCGACAATTGCCTGATTTTGAAAATCGGTTCGATAAAAATCAAAAGTTACGTCGGCAGTGCGGTTAAAAATCGAAAATCCTTGCATAAAACTCAAACCATAATTCCAAGCAATTTCGGCATCTAAACCGTAAATTCTACCTTTTGTATTCAAGATGTCAAAAACTCGTGAACTAGCAAAAAGGTGTTGATTCTCAGCAAAAATATTCGCAGAACGCTTCCCTAGTCCTGCCGATGCTCTCAAAACTGCTTTATTCCAAGGATTGTAACGTGCGTGAATTCGGGGAGTTGCAAAAACCCCCAAACGGTTGTGGTTGTCTACGCGAAATCCAGCTACCAAACTAAAATCGTCCAGATTATCAAAAGTGTATTCCATAAAAGCTCCAAGCGAAGTATCGATTCGATCGAAATTACCAGAAATCAGCGGAACAACTAAATTTTCATTATAATCATCATAAGCAAAATTCAAACCTGTAGAAAATTTATTTTTTGAATTTGAAATAATCGAATTGAAAATAAAGTTGGAATAAAAACTTTTTTGAGCAATTCCGTAGTCGTTTAAACCAAAATAAGAATCCTGTTTATGGCTTGTAAATGCATTTTGAAACCCGATACTTTGATACGGCATGTTTGGAAATACATACCCTAATTTTGTCGAAACATCCAACCTTTCGGTATTGATTTCTGAACCCCAAAAGTTCGTGGTTCCTTTATCACGATTGGCATTAAAATCCAATTCTCCCGTTTGTTTTTGATCATTTAGGTATCGAAAATTGATAAAACCTAACCAGCCTTTCTCAGCATTTATGTATTGCCATCTGTTCAAAACGTTGATTTGTTTTGCCAATGGATTATCCATAAAACCATCGTCGTTATTGTCCATCTTTTGGATTCGAGTATTTCCGTGTACAAAAAGGCTGCTGCTCCATTTGTCACTAATTTTCTTATTGAAATGGGTATTGACTTCAAATCTCGAATCGGTCGAACCATACATATTTAGAAAAAATGGAATATCGCAAGCGGGCTTAATCAATTCGGTGTTTATTTGACCCGAAATACTTTCATAACCATTCACAACGGACCCCGCCCCCTTTGTGATTTGGATACTTTCCACCCACGTGCCAGGCGTAAACGACAATCCATAAGCTTGAGATGCTCCGCGAACAGAAGGAATATTTTCTTCCGTAATCATCAAATACGGGCTTGTTAAACCCAGCATTCTAATTTGCTTTGTCCCCGTTAAGGCATCAGAAAAATTGACATCAATAGAAGGGTTCGTCTCAAAACTTTCGGCAAGGTTGCAGCAAGCCGCTTTCAACAATTCTTTACTAGTCATTGTTGCTGTATTGGCAACTTTTCGATACGATTTTTTTGTAGATTGCGAATCAGTTTTTACCTGAATCGTTTGTAAAGTATCTTGTGCCTTGGCGGCAAAAGAAAAAAAGAGCACTACAATTAGTGCGGTATATTTATACATAACTTAAAAATTTAAAATTAATACAAGATATTCCATTACTAAAAATGGCGCGTGTAAACTTTAAACTTTAGGCGTAAAAAAGATACTGGTTGTACAATTTAAAAAGCGGAGGAGCATTTGAAATGCAGTAGTACGCTGGAATAGTAGACTTTAAAGTAGTGACCCCTAAAGCTTTTGCCAAAATAATTTCGGAGGGAACTAAAACAGCAAATGTTGAATCGAGTTGAAAAACGGTATTTTTAACTACAAGCTCTTTAGTATCCTTTTTAAAATCGACAACTTTGTCTTTGCAACACGATTTTTTATCTTGATTGTCCTTCACACAACAGCAATCAGTAGTTGAAAATTCAGCTGTTTTTATAGTAGAAAGTGCAGATGATACTGAAGCAATTTTATCCCCACAAAAATGAATGTTGAATGCCAATCCAAAATTGGAAAACAACAACATAATTGCTAAAAATAAACTCACTCTCTTTCTAACTTTCATAATGCAAAAGTATCTAAAATAATATTTCTAAACCACTTATGAATTTTGTTTTTTTCCATCTTGCTGCTGAAAATAAAAACCCGGCACGAATAAAAGCAAAAACAACGGCTGTATAATGAAGCGTCTAATGTAAAACAAAAGCATATAGCGTTCGCTAAAAAAATTTAACGCAACTACAAAAAGCAGTACCAGAATGATAAAAAAGAATAAATATAAAATACTTGCCAACTTAAGATACTCTTTATTTTTAAACAATGCATAAATTACAAAAAGTGAAAGCAAAGTATTGAACAAATATCTCATAAAAAGACTTACATAAAGTTTCCATTCTACAATCTCAGGAAACGCTTTTTCGGTCTTTATTCCTTTAAAAAAGGATAAAAAGGGATCGTAAAATAGTTGCTCTTCGTAATTTCGGATCAAAGCAAAACCAACGACTGCAGCAAGAAATGCAGCAATTTGAAATTTATGATTACGGATTTTTTGAAACATTTTCAGTGATTTTAGTAACCCAAAAAATCCAAAGCAAAAACACTACACCATAAATAACTAGAGGAAAAATAACGCCGTGTAAAATGTGTGTATATTCCGGATATTTTAAAATTCCGACAGTCAATAACGCAATTCTTAAAATATTCAAAATGTGGATAATTAAAAGACCTGTAGTGATAAATGCGAATGTTTTGTAAAAGCCTTTGCTAAAAGCCAAAACAAACGCCACAAATAATATCATAACACTAACGGCATTGCAACCTTCGACAATTCGAACAATTGTATCCGAATTGATCTGAACTTTAACCGAAGCCTCATAGGGATGAGGAACTAAAGTTACCTCATAACCAAAAGCTTCTAGAACTGTTTCCGACTGTTCGGCAACAAAATTTGAAACTCCATCAACCTCAAACCGAGCCGCATCGTACTGCCCCAAATACAATTGATAAACACCAATGAGTACTAAATAAGAAAGCAGAAAAACGCCAAGAAATCGCAAAAAAGGTCGGTATTTTATAAAAAAATCTTTCAAAATTTATTTTTAACAATTATATATTACTGCACAAAGCTACAAATAAATACTTTTGCATAAAAAAGAACAATGACATTCGCAGAATTAAAACCGAAAGTACAAGATATAGTTTCAACAGCAACCACTTCAAGAGAAGAAAAGTTACTGCAAATTTGCCATTTACTCAAAGACAACATTGATTATTACGATTGGGTGGGCTTTTATTTTAGAAACGGAAACAAAGAAGAGTTGGTTCTCGGTTCTTACGTTGGCGAAGCAACCGATCATACAGTCATCCCGTTCGGAAAAGGAATTTGTGGACAAGTTGCTGTTTCAAACAAAAACTTTGTGGTTCCAGACGTTATGGCTCAGGACAATTACATTGCTTGTAGTATTTCAGTAAAATCTGAAATCGTAATTCCACTTTTTGTTAATGGCGAAAATATTGGGCAAATCGATATTGATTCCAGTACGATTGATCCATTTACAGAGGCGGACGAACGCTTCTTAGAATTTGTAAATGCAGAAATTGCTAAAACATTCCATTAAAAAAATGTGATAATTATCAATTTGACAACTTTACATTATTTTATTAAGAAAAATGTGTTACTTTTGCACTCGAATACGATAAACGTATCTACATAATAATCATTAAATAATATTAGCATGTACTTAACTAAAGAAGTTAAAGCAGAAATCTTCGCTAAACACGGAGGAACAGCAGCAAACACTGGTAAATCTGAAAGTCAGATCGCATTGTTTACATTTAGAATCAACCACCTTACTGAGCATTTGAAAAAAAATCGTCACGATTTTAACACAGAGCGTTCATTAGTAAAACTAGTAGGTAAAAGAAGAAGTTTGTTGGATTACTTGAAAAAGACAGAAATCAACAGATATCGAGAAATTATCAAAGAATTGGGTATTAGAAAATAATCCATACAGAAAAGAGGTGCCCACGCGCCTCTTTTTTTTTAGCCCCCTAACCCCAAGGGTGGCAATTTAATAAGCTCCTCCTTTGGGGGTCGGGGGGCTAAAAAGTTTGGTTTTTCATTGGGTTTTAGGACAACAAACAACTACACAACAACAACACAACTAGAACCCATGTTTAACTTAGAGAATTAATTTTATGATTCCACAATTATTTGTAGAAAGCATCGATTTAGGTGATGGCAGAAGCATCACAATCGAGACAGGACGTTTGGCAAAACAAGCCGATGGTTCTGTAGTAGTAAGAATTGGAAAAACGGTGATTTTAGGAACCGTTGTTTCCGCAAGAAAAGCAAGTCCAGGTATCGACTTTTTACCGTTAACGGTAGATTACAGAGAAAAATTTGCTGCAGCAGGTCGTTTTCCTGGTGGTTTCTTCAAAAGAGAAGCGCGTCCAAGTGATAGCGAAGTATTAACTATGCGATTAGTTGACCGTGTTTTACGGCCGCTTTTTCCATCAGATTATCACGCAGAAGTGCAAGTGATGATTCAGTTGATGTCTCATGATGAGGATGTAATGCCCGATGCATTAGCAGGATTAGCCGCTTCGGCTGCACTTGCTTTGTCTGACATTCCTTTTGAAACCTTAATTTCAGAAGCAAGAGTAGGAAGAATTGACGGAAAATTCATCATCAACCCATCTCGTGCACAATTAGAATTATCCGACATCGACATGATGATTGGTGCTTCTATGGATTCTATTGCAATGGTAGAAGGTGAAATGAAAGAAATTTCTGAAGCTGAAATGTTGGAAGCAATAAAATTTGCACACGAACACATCAAAGTACAAATTGCTGCTCAAGAAAGATTGGCTCAAGCATTTGGAAAAAAAGAAGTGCGTTCTTATGATACTGAAAAAACAGACGATGCCGTTTACGCCAAAGTAAAAGAATATGCTTACGATAAAATTTACGCCATCGCAAGCAAAGGATCGGCAAAACAAGAACGTTCGGCTGCATTTTCAGAAGTAAAAGCAGAATGTCAAGGTTTATTTACCGAGGAAGAATATACTGAAAATGCAGACTTAGCAGGTCTTGTTGGAAAATATTTTTACAAAACCAATAAAGAAGCCGTTCGTAACGTAACTTTAGATTTAGGAACCCGTTTAGACGGAAGAAAAACTACCGAAATCAGAGACATCTGGTGCGAAGTAGATTATTTACCATCCGTTCACGGTTCGGCATTGTTTACACGTGGAGAAACACAAGCATTGGCAACGGCTACTTTAGGAACTTCTAGAGAAGCCAACCAAATAGATTCACCATCGGAACAAGGAGAAGAAAAATTCTATTTACACTATAATTTTCCCCCATTTTCAACAGGAGAAGCACGTCCATTAAGAGGAACTTCAAGAAGAGAAGTGGGTCACGGAAACTTGGCTCAAAGAGCATTAAAAAACATGATTCCTGCTGAAAATCCGTATACAATCAGAATTGTTTCTGAAGTATTGGAATCGAACGGTTCGTCTTCTATGGCAACTGTTTGTGCGGGAACATTAGCTTTGATGGATGCCGGAGTTCAAATGATTCGTCCGGTCTCTGGAATTGCAATGGGATTGATTACTGACGGTGAACGTTTTGCTGTGTTGTCCGATATTTTGGGTGACGAAGATCATTTAGGAGATATGGATTTCAAAGTAACGGGAACTTCAGAAGGAATTACCGCTTGCCAGATGGACATCAAAATCGACGGTTTGAAATACGAAATCATGGAGCAAGCTTTGGCTCAAGCTCGTGACGGACGTTTGCATATCTTAGGGAAATTGACTGAAACAATGGCTCAACCAAGAGCGGATGTGAAAGATCATTCCCCAAAAATCATTATGCGAACCATTCCTGGTGCTTTCATCGGTGCGTTGATCGGACCTGGTGGAAAAGTGATTCAGGAATTGCAAAAAGCTACCGGTTGTACCATTGTAATTAATGAAGAAAACGAGATGGGAATTGTAGAAATTCTTGGAACGGATCCGGACGGAATTGCAGCTGTACTGGCTAAAATTGATTCGATCATCTTCAAACCACAAATGGGAGAAGCTTATGAAGTAAAAGTAATCAAGATGTTGGATTTTGGAGCAGTGGTAGAATATACTGAAGCGCCAGGAAACGAAGTTTTGCTTCACGTATCTGAATTGGCTTGGGAACGAACCGAAAACGTAACCGATGTGGTAAACATGGGCGACGTATTCCAAGTAAAATACTTAGGTTTAGATCCGAAAACAAGAAAAGAGAAAGTGTCTCGAAAAGCACTTTTGCCACGACCTCCAAGAGACGAAAACGCTCCAAGAGAAGAAAGAGCACCTCGTCCAGAACGACGCGACGACCGTGGTCCAAAGAGAGACGAAAGAAGATAATAATTACAACTGTAAAAGGTTTAATTCAACTAAAACCCCATTTCATGTATTTGAAATGGGGTTTTTAAGTTTAGTTTTTAAAACAATCCTTCAACTGATAAATACCGTTCGCCGGTATCGTAGTTAAAGGTCAAAACAACGGCGTCTTGCGGAATTTCTTGTAGCTTTTTAGCTACTGCAGCAAGTGAAGCCCCAGATGAAACACCTGTTAGAATTCCTTCTTTCTTGGCAATTTGTCTCGTGAACTCGTAAGCCTCGTCTTTACTTACTTGAATCACTTCGTCAATAGCGTCAGAATGGTAATTGGTAGGAACAAAACCCGCCCCGATTCCTTGTAATGGGTGCGGACCAGGATTTCCGCCACTCAAAACGGGAGACAATTCCGGCTCAACAGCAATCACTTTCAAATTTGGAAATTTTTCTTTTAAAACTTCGGCAACTCCGGTAATGTGTCCACCCGTTCCAACACCGGTGATGATATAATCCAAACCTTCAGGAAAATCAGCAAGAATTTCTAAAGCAGTAGTGGTTTTATGAATTTCAATATTGGCAGGATTGTCAAATTGCTTTGGAGACCAACCATTCGGCGTTTCCAAAACCAATTCGGCAGCGCGTTCAATCGCTCCTTTCATTCCTTTTTCTCTGGGAGTCAACTCAAATTCGGCACCGTAAATTTCCATCAGTTTTCTACGCTCGATACTCATCGATTCGGGCATCACCAAAATTACTTTGTAGCCTTTTACAGCCGCTACAAGTGCCAAACCAATTCCTGTATTTCCCGAAGTTGGTTCGATAATTACGCTATTTGGATTTAAAAGTCCCTGCTTTTCTGCGTCTTCAATCATGGCTAATGCAATGCGGTCTTTAATGCTATTTCCAGGATTATTTCGTTCCAATTTGATCCAAACATTTCTGTTTTCAAATAATCGACTTAATTTTACAACAGGAGTATTTCCAATTGTTTCTAAAATGTTGTTCGCTTTCATATGTAAGTATTTATTATTTTTAAATTATATACTAAAATTCAGTGCTTCAGGAAATTGTTCCTTGCTTTTGATGTTAATTTCGCTCTTGTGATAGACCAATGATTTTGGTGGAATCGAATTCGTTATCCAAACGTTTCCTCCAATAACTGCATCCTGTCCGATTACTGTTTTCCCTCCAAGAATTGTGGCATTGGCATAAATAGTCACGTTATCTTCAATAGTGGGATGGCGTTTTTCCTCGGCTGCTTCTTTTGTTACGGTCAAAGCACCTAAAGTAACCCCTTGGTAAATCTTGACATGTTTGCCGATAATTGCTGTTTCACCAATTACAATTCCGGTTCCGTGGTCAATCAAGAAATGTTCGCCAATTGTTGCCGCAGGATGAATGTCAATTCCTGTTTTACTATGGGCGTGTTCGGCAATTAATCGCGCTAAAATACGGGCATTTTCGTTCCACAATTGAAATGCAATTCGGTGAACGGTTATGGCAAAAAAGCCGGGATAAGCAATCAATACTTCATTCTTTGATTTTGCAGCCGGGTCAAATTCAAAAATGGCATTTAAGTCGTTTAACAAAACGTGATGCAGCTTCTCACAATTATCAAAAAAGTCCGTTGTGATTCTCGTGGCATCTTCTTTTGCAAATTGTTCCGCTTCCAATAACTGAATCAATAAAAGGGTCAACTCCTGCTCCTTTTCTTCAAAGAAATGATAATCGATGTACTCTTTTTGGGTACAAAACAGCCATTCGGTCATTTCATTAATCCAATATTTTATTTTCTTTTTATCAAAAAATATTTTTTTCTCTAAAAAGTTAGCTTGGTAGATGTGTTTATTATTCGACTTCATAAAAACCTTTATTTGGTAAACAAAAAAAAACTCCCCGAAATGGAGAGTTTTGCTTAGTATTTGAAATTCATCAAATCATTTCACGTCACAAAACCCCCTCAAAAAGAGTTTCGGCAACAGTGTAAAGCGATTGATTTAATTGTTTTCATTGTATTATTTTATTTGACAAATCTCAGAAAATAAGACTCGGCATCCAAATGAGTAAGGATTACTTTAACTTTTGTTGGTTTTATAATAGCACTTTTGAACCCCAATAGAATTTAAAGACCTACCAGGGTTAGAAATAAATTAATTTTTCTTCAACAAGATTTTTTCTTGCGTAAACTGATACGCAGCATCTAAAAACGAAACCATTTTAGTCCAATTGGCATTGGGTTCAAAATAATTTTTATACTCTTTGACGGTTTTGATTGTCAATTGATTTCCTGTAATTGAAGCAGTACTCACAAATTTTCCCGTCTCGTTCTCCACTTTTTTATTCAACTTTTCAATACCCATAACGGTATAACCTGCTGGAATTTCGAAAACAATTTCGTTGTCAAAAGATCGTGGAAAACTCATGTACACATTATTCTTGCGGTCTTTTTCTTTTTTATCAACATCAATTTGATCGGTCAATATTTTCCCGATTTCTACAATGTAATTGTCACCTGCTTTTTTCACAAGATTATTTTTGATCACAAATTTCTCTTCGTATTCAAAAGGCTGTTTACTACCAAAACGTCCCGTGTTTTTCAGTTCATAAGCAACCTCTTCGATTTCAAATTCAAACTCTTGAGAAACTGCTTTTTTGAGTTCCTCTTTATTTCGGTCTTTGATTTTTTCGATCAACGCATTGAACTCTTTACGGTATTGCTCTTGTTTCTTCTTGTTTTTAACCAAATCCAGTAAAGATTCTGTTCCGTATTTTTTGTAATCTTCGTTTACATAATCATAAAACTCGAGTTTATCGGATTGTTCATATTCTTTAAAATGCCCAAATAATGACGAAATTCTGCTGACTTTTAAATCCGTAAAATTAGGTTCTAAAGCAATTTTAGAAATTCGTTTCGACAAATTATCGGTAGCAGAAGATCTCGGTAAGGTAACATTATCAGCACTCACCACTTTCTTTCCTTTTGAAACTTCAAGTGCATAAGCCTCTGTGTTTTCTAGGTTATAATCAAACTGATCCGCACTCGAAAACGGAGAAAAGAATTCCAGATATATTGGATTTTTGGTATTGACTTTAAGCAACAAGGTTACATTCTTTTCAATTAATAAATCCTTAATCGGCCCGTTGTAACGTGCGGTTCCGACGATGATATCGTAATCAATAGTATTCTTTTTCAAGAAATTCATAAAGTGATTGATGAACTGCTCTTCATTCTGAATAAAAACTGGATTTTTGTAATATTCAAATGGATAGAAAATATTGGTTTCATTGGCCACAAATGCTTCAACATATCTTGTAAAATAAATGTGTCGGGTGTAGTAATACACTTCGCGTACTTTCTCTTCATCACTTTCAAAAGTATTGTTTTTTACAAAATCATTGATCGCACTGATATCGCCAAAGGGTCTAAATTTACTATCGTAATATTTAAAAACATCGTCTTTGGAAACAACCGATTTAATGATGGCTTCTTTCTCCGATAAAAACGCCTCTGCCCCAGCCTCAAAACGGGAAGACCGTGCAAAATAAACCTGAAATTTATAAAAGGGTAACTCTACTGCAGGATAAAACCATCGTGGAAATTCGTTTTTTTCAATGTCTTTTGCCAGCATTTCGTATTTACGTTCGCCACCTTTATTGTAAGTTTCCTTGAGTTCTGGCGCACCATTATAGGTGTTGAAATTGATGAAAAAATCATTCTCAGTTTCAAAAATTAGTTTCATTTCCATCGTGGGATACACATCGCCAAGCGTCGTTTCAACGGGATCAAAACCTACTTCATAAAACGATTTAAAAGGTTCTACGGTGTAATAATAAAAATCAATAATGTCGCCGATTTCTAAATTTGAAATAGCGAGTTTCTTAGTATCATCAATATCCTTGGCTTCCTTTTCGACGTCAATTTCAATTTCTTTGCCATCCGATTTTACTATTTTTACTCCCATTGTCGTAGTTCCTTTCCGAAAAGAAAAACCTTTATTGGTATAAAATCTTTCGGCAAACGAAAACTCAGAAAATTCTTGTACTGCATTAGCATCCAGTAATTTAATTCTTTTTCGAACAGCAGAAGTGTACTTTACATTTTTTCCAAACTTGTGAAAATTATAATAATCTTTCTTGAAAATGATTACTGCCGATTCGCCTTTCCATTTATCGGGAATGGTGTTGGCTTTTTTATGAGCATCCGTTTTTCCCCAAAAAAATTCTTTAATTTCTGCTTTGTCTTGTGCAAATGCAAAAGAACACAATAATAGCAATGTACCTAGTAAAAGTTTTTTCATTCGATTGAATTAAATTTTTGATAAAATTATTTGTTGGTTGTAGGTTGCTTGTAAATTTTTGACAAATGAATTCCATTTATCCATCTCGTTTGCTTTAATCACTCCATTTTTAAAGACGAAATTTTTCTTGCAAATTAATTCTGAATTGGACTGCACAAATTGCACACTAACCGCAAAATTAGGCTCATTAATCACTAGATTTTCGGGTAATTTGGTGATTTTATAACCCGCCGGAATGGCTAGCGAAACGTTGGACTCGTAATTGGTTTTATAATCAAACTCATAGTCTGTTTTCCGGTCTTTAAGTTCAAAATTTTTGTATTCATTCATGTACTCTAAATCGATGTACATGTCATTATCAAAATCAGAAACTCGATTACTTACTGCAATATCATAATCCATTGTCAACTTTTGATCTCTATTTTTTAAATCCGAATTCTTAATATTTTGCACTTTGATATTTTTATCCCCTTCGGTTAAATACCGTTCCAAAACCTCCTCCTTTTGATTGTTTTTAAGCGTACTGATTCGATATAAAAGTTGGGTCCTACTTTCTCCTGCAAAAATTCGGGAGCAAGTTCCTTGCAGTTCTCCATCAGTTATTTTTAAATTGGCTTTGAAAATTTCTTTATTAAATTCGCTAGCAACACTCGGCACTTTTTCAATCAAAAATTGGTCTCCGTTTTCAATCATCACCTCTTTATTTTGAATCCGTTCGGCATGTTCGCCAAAAGAATTGAATTTTTCTGTTCCGTCTAGAAAATATTTTTTTCCTTTAAAAAATAACGTACAAATCATGTGATTGTCTACAGCGAGAGAAGGAGTGGTATAATCGTAGGCAATGTGCTTCGTCCCAATCCAAGTTAAACGAGCGTCGAAACCTGCAAGTGTTAGCATTTGCTTGATCAAATTTCCCATTCCTTTACAATCACCATATCGTTTGTTGAAAACATTTTGAGATTCATCTGGTTTAAAGCCTGCAATCCCATCTTCAAAAGCGATATAGCGAATATTATCTTGAACCCAGTAATATATATTTTTAATCTTCTCTTCGTCGGTTTTAGCAGTGGCGGTTAGTTCGGCGACTTTTTCTTTAAAAAAACTACTATCGTCTTTCATCTGACCTATCAACGATTTGTACCATTTGTATAAATCGGCTGTTGAGTTGAAAAGCGTTACATCGTTGTCTTTATTTTTAAATGACTTTGCAATTACTAAAACATGGGGATAGAGGTAACTTCTTCCTGGTGCATTTTGTTCTTCGAAATAGGCCGGAACATTTTCCATTGAATACGTGTAGGTCGTAGCTTTGGAGGAAGGATGAATAGATTTTGACTTTTTTATTGTATTTCCCTCAAAGTTAAACTCTTTCAATTCAACCGACAACCAATCAGGAACCGTAATGGAAAACTGCTTTTCGAGCACGGGATATTCGTCATTAAAATACAGTGAGGTAAAATATTTTACATCGTTGTACTGCTTTTTTACTTGATAATTATAGGAATATCCTTGGACGGGAAAATCGATGGTAATGTATTTTACTCGAGCGTCGTTGTAAAACAAATCGTTGTCTTTGTACATTTCGTCTTTAACCGGAAAAGCGGCACTCTTGTCGTTTCGGTATTTTAGCGAAAAGGTTTTTACTTCAGATTCACTGTCGTAAAACTCATATTTGCGAATATCCGCTCGGTGATTGATATTCATTAATTGTTCATTAAGTTCGCTATGAACAATAACTTTAGCCTCCGTTTTATTTAAATCAAAAGAAATCACTTCGCTACTTTTCAAGACTGCAACATCGTTTTTTGGGAATTTTTCTCGTAATTTTTTGGCGTCGTTTATGTCTTCCGGCGTGGGATCAATATTTTTTTGTGCAAAAAGCTGTGATCCGAAAAGCACAAGAAAAGTCAGGAAAATTGTACGTAATTTCATTCAGATTTATTTTTTGGAAATATAGTAAATTGTAAGTTCAAGTTATAAGTGCAACAGATAAATTAAAAACACTTGGAGTTTTCCTCCAAGTGTTTAAGGTCAAAAGCCTAAATTTGTCTTTCATGAAAAAATATAAACAATTAACCGTTGAGCAAA
>NZ_JBIPPD010000055.1:0-16665 GCF_044368625.1 Flavobacterium sp.
CAGTCTCTTTTTCAAAATATCCAAAACAAAAATCAATTACTATTAAATAATTGCAAAATGACAATTTGCATAAAAAAAGTAAAAACTCTGCACGAATTTGAATATGGTCAAGAGCGAGATAGCATAAAGAAAATACTGGCTTATAAAATCAAAATAAATTGAGAAATCATTTTACGAACTTCGTATTAAATCATCATGAGTTTAGTAAAAGTGCAAAGTTATTTAGTAGTATCATAATAATTTTTACAGTTATAAATACTATTTCAATTTTACCAGATATTTATGGTATTTATTCTAAGTATGGATTCGTAAATGCAGATACTAACAAAGTATTTATCTCTTCAGAAAAAATCACATTAAATTATTTGACAGACATTATTGAAAAATTGGGTATAAATTATCAATATTCATTTATTAGCGTTATGATTATTTATATGGCTAGTCTTATAATGATTTTATTTAACTATTGGCAATTATTTTTTTCAGTTTTAGCACTTGTATTGCATACTATATTTCTTAATTCAACATATTTATTAAGTTATGGTGCAGATTTTATGATAAATTTCTTGCTCTATGTTAACATTTTCTTTTGTTTGAAACAATACCTATCCGAAGAAGTCTACAATAGAATCTTTTCATTTACAGTTCGAACAATGCAAATTCAACTTTGTGTCATTTACTTTTTTGGGGGATTTGGAAAATCTTTAGGTTATGACTGGTATACAGGTGATGCGATTTGGTTATCATTAAATCACTACATAAATGAAGACTTATTTAATTCAATTATAGACTATATCCCGAAATACATTTACCAAATTTTTTCATTAGGTATACTTTTCTTGGAGCTTCTGTATCCATTTTTAATCTACAATAAAAAAACCACCAAGGCAACACTTACGTTAATTATACTAATGCATATTGCTATTAGTTTGATAATAGGTTTACATACTTTTGCCCTAGCAATGATTCTTTTTAACTTGATAGCTTTTTACCCCAAAGGAATGATTAATCTTGAAAGAAAAATTCAAGAAAAATTAATTATGACTTAAATAAAATTAACAAAAAACAGAAAATGATTTTAAAGATTGAGAATATATGCTATAAAGCAGAAGACAAGATTATTTTAGATGATATAAATTTATCTTTTAACAATGGGATATATGCCTTATTGGGATTAAATGGAGCTGGAAAAACAACACTTATGAAAATATTATCAACTTATTGTCAGCCAACATCAGGAAATATTTTATACAAAAATGTATCAATATTACAACAACCGCAAAAACTACAAGTTGATTTGAGCTTTATGTCTCAGAACATTGGTTTGATACAAGATTTTACCGTTGAACAAAATTTATATTATTTTGGGTTATTAAAAGGATGTAATGCAAAAGAATTAAAATTAAACATCGTAAATACAATTGAACAATTTGATTTAAAATCATTTAAATCTACTAAAATATTAAACCTTTCTGGCGGTGTAAAGCAAAGAATCGGTATCGCTTTAGCGTTAATTAGTTCTCCAAAAATACTTATTTTAGACGAGCCAATTAATAATTTAGACCATTATGAGAGAGAAAGATTTTATTTTTTATTAAAAAAACTTTCTAAAACATGTATTATAATACTATCAACACATTTAATTGACGAAATTGAAAATATTGCTAAGAATGTTATATTTATGAGAAACGGCAAAATAACTTTTTGCGGAGAATTACAGAATTGCCTTTTCAATATCAGTCAGGATATTAAAGAAGAAGTAATTGAGGCTATTGATTACCCACAATTACAGGAGAAATATCAGTTAATAAAATTTCAATTAGAAAATAATTTGCTTAAAATCAGATATTTTACATCTAAAAGGGTAGAAACTACCTCGCCTACTTTCGAAGATGCTTTCGTGTATTACACTAAATACGCCAGTTTATGATAAATTGTCTTAAACTCTCTTTTTTGTACACTAAATATCTTGTTAAAAAAAGAGCTTTTATTAACTGCATATTATTATTGTTAGTTATAGGTTTTTTTTTAATTCCTGATCAAGATGCAACTTATGTAACTTTCTATATTAATAATATTTCGGCATTGCCTAATAAGTTTTGGATAGGAAATTTAGGTGCTGTTTTTTCGAATGTAATTATATCGTTTTTATTATTGTTCATGATTTTGGGCGAGCGTGAAAAAGAAATTTTGCAAAACAGCTGCTTATTAGAAGATACATCTCCTTTAAAAAAAACATTTAAACTGTTATATAAGATCTTAGCACTTTACTTTGTGTCCCTCATATTTTTAATAGTACTCAATATTTCTTTAATAGTTAAAAATTTCCATGAAATTAACTTCATTTACTATGTATTTCCTTTAATATATTTTTCACTTCCATATCTATTTGTTCTTTCAGTATTCTCATTTTCTATTGAATATTTTGTTTCCAAAAAGCTCCTTAAATATCCTCTGTTTCTAACCGTTTTCTTTATTGTACTTTTTAATGACAAACAAGCCTTTGACATTATCGGAATTAATGAACTTCACAATTACTTAGCACATAAAACAAATACATCGGCACATTTTGCAATAGGCTACTTGCCAAAGTCGGATAAAATAGAAAGTGTATCGATAGAAAACTTTTTATTTCCACTTTTTTTCTACAAAAAAATAATGTGGATTTTAATTGCTTCAGGAACTATATTTTTATTGTCAAAAATAAATATTTCAAGACAACTTTCATTTACTTTAAAAACACCGATAATCTCGGATGATTTTTTCAATAAAGATAAATACGAATACAAAAACATTCCTATCTCTAAAAACATAACTTTCAAAAACTTGTTTTTAAAAGATGTATACTTATTTTCTTTTTCATTCAATCGCTTTAAATTATTGATTATTGCTACTTTGTGGCTTTTAATGTTTTTTATATCTATTGAAACCCACTATATGCTATTATCATTTATTATTCTGTTTAGCATAGAAATTAACAGTCAATTTCTATGCAAATTATTTTTCTATGATTTGCAATATAAAGAGAAACAATCTCCATTTAACTCTTCTTCCATTTTTTTTTCAAAATTATTAATTCTTATGCTTTTTTATGTGCTAATATTAGTGCCGCACATTTTTTCAATAGATATTAACTCAATAATTTATATTTTATTTGTCTTTGTTATCCTAGCTACATTACAGATATTAATTTCGAATTATTTCAAAAATAATGTTGCCATTGATATAATTATGATTACTATTTTTGCGAGCTATCTTACCGGAAATCCCATAATAAATATATTTCCTATATAATCATTATTATTCCTTCCCCTCCCACTCGCTGTAAAACTGCTCTAAAAAACATTCCATATAAAGATGGCGTTGTGCTGCAATTTTCTTTCCGGCGGTAGTATTCATTTTGTCTTTCAGCAACAATAATTTTTCATAAAAATGATTGATTGTGGGACTGTCGGCGTTTTTATATTCGTCCTTAGTCATATTCAAATTAGGTTGAATTTCTGGGTTGTATAAAGTTCGGTTTTTAAATCCACCATAATTAAAACAACGAGCAATTCCAATGGCACCAATGGCATCCAAACGGTCTGCATCTTGCACAATATCCAGCTCAATGGAATGGAATTTCTTTTCGAAATTGCCTCCTTTGAAGGAAATGTTTTCAATAATTGCAATGACGTGGTCAATTATCTCCTCCGGCACATTTTCTTTTTCTAGAAAATCCCTTGCCGTTTTTGGTCCAATGGTTTCATCGCCATAATGAAATTTGCTATCGGCAATATCGTGCAGCAAAGCTCCCAATTCACATACAAGTAAGTTGCAACTTTCTTCTTTTGCAATCAATAAGGTGTTTTTATACACTCTCTCGATGTGAAACCAGTCGTGACCTCCCTCGGCGTTGCGGAGTTTTTCTTTTACAAAATTGATGGTTGTTTCTATTAACTTTGAATGTTCCATAATATTTTTTTAGCATAAAAAAAGCTGAAAATTAAAGTGAATCTTTATTTTTCAGCATGTTGAAATAAATTTATTTTGATAATTTAATCTTCCAATAATTGTTGCACTTCTTGTTTTAGAATGGGTAAATTTTTAACGATAATTCCCCAAATGATATCATCAGAAACGGTATCGTAGCCGTGAATAATTCTATTTCTAACATCTACTATTTTTCGAGAATTTGATATTATTATCAACGAATCTTGCTTTAAAATTCGGTTCATCGCTTCTCCAATAATTTCAATATTGCGTTCCGCAGCCCTTTTTGTTTTTAAATCATTTTGATAAGCTTCAAAAATTTTAACCGAACCTTCAAAATAACTTTCGATTTCCTCTATCGAATTTGAAATATCGTAAAGCCAAGTTTTTATATCATTATCCATAAATCAGTTTTTTACTTTGATTGATGGTCTTTAAAAAATAAGGATTTTTTATAGCCTTGTGTTCCAATAAATCGACATTTCGTTCCAAAATATTTTGTAATGCAAACTTTAGGTCATAATAATTATCGCTGTATTCTAAAACATCAAAAGGCTCAAAATCAACAATTAAATCAATATCGCTTTCACTGTTAAATTGATTGGTTAAGACAGATCCGAAAGCATATAAAGACCTAACCTTATGAGTTTTACAAAGGTTTGAGATTTCTTTAGTATGATTTTCTATCAAGTTCATTTATATTCTAGCAGGTTCTACCCATTTAAAAATATAAGATTGTTCCGGAATAACCAATCGTTCTGAAACGCGTGTCATTCGAGCGGGCAATTTCATCAAGAAATCACGTGCTTTCTCGGCTTCATCGGTTAGGTTTACCACTTTGTCAATTTCCCACTTGTCAATTAGTTTTTGCATAATATCTACATAATCTGCAGCGGTGTACACGCCAATTCGTTGAGCAGAATCGGAGAAATTTTCAAATGCCGAACTGATTTTTTCGCCTGATTCTCTCAAAAACTGAGCGGGCATCACGATTTTTTGCTTCATCATGTATTGAAAAGCAAGCATCATCTCGCTTGGATCTACTTTGAAAATCTGGGTTACAAATTCGCTATATGCCATGTGGTGCCGCATTTCGTCTCCTGCAATCAATTTGCAAATTTTAGCCAATTTAGCATCACCATATTTTTTGGCAATTTGTGAAACGCGATTGTGCGAAACATAAGTAGCCAATTCTTGAAAACTCGTGTACACAAAGTTTTTGTATGGATCGCGACCCGTACCGATGTCAAAGCCATCAGCAATTAAATGTTGTGTAGTCATCTCGATTTCTCGCATATTAACACGTCCGGATAAATACAAATATTTATTAAGCAAATCCCCGTGTCGATTTTCTTCTGCCGTCCACTGCCGCACCCATTTCGACCAAGCATTTGGTTCCATTTGATCTACGCCTTCCACGTCCATCAACCACGATTCGTAGGTAGGAAGGGCTTCTTCTGTAATGGTGTCTCCTACTAAAGTTACCCAAAAATCGTATGGCAAATCCTTAGCTATTTCGCGCAATTCTTTTACTTCCTCAAAGAAATTTTCACCCTCTGAATTGGGCAACAAATCCGAGGGCTGCCAAATTTTTTCAACGGGTATAAGAAAATCATCAACGAAACCGTTGACTTTTTTCTCCAAAAATTGCATTACTTCTAATCTCACATTGTGTATTGACATTTTTGTTTATTTATTAAAATTGGTAATATATATTTTTTTTAAAACTATAATCTGTTATATTCGAACAGCATTTACAATTTCTTGTTCCACTTTTTGCATCAATTCTTCGAAAGAAAAACTTTGAACCGGTAATGATTCGTGTACAGTAAAGGTAAGTCGATTTCCTAAACCAAATGGAAAAAACCCAAATTTAACAAATTTCCAAGAGTTGTTAATGGTTATTGGAACTACAAATGCAGAAGGTGCTGCTTTACATAAAATTTTCAGTCCCGTTTGTGCAAACTCTTTTGGCTTTCCGGTCTTACTTCTTGTTCCCTCTGGAAAAATTACAGCCGATCGTTTGTGCTCTTCAATGTATTCTCCTAATTTTTTAATTGTAGGAATGGCTTGTTTAGGATCTTTTCTATCAATAAGCACCGACCCTCCATGACTTAAATTATAAGAAATGCTTGGAATGCCTTTTCCTAACTCCTTTTTACTCACAAATTTGGGATGAAATTTTCGCATGAACCAGATGATTCCTACAATGTCATACAAACTTTGGTGATTGGCTACAAAAATTATGGGAACACCTTTCGGAATTAGTTCCCGATTTTCAACTTTGTAGGTTGTCCCTAATAAATGACCAATTCTTAGCAAGATAAAATTGAGGTAATCAACACTTTTTTTATGAGCTTGGTAACCAAAAACATTGAAACAAATCCATTGTATGGGGTGAAAAACAACCAATGCAAGTAAAAACAGCATCATGCTGACAAAGGAAATTGGATACGACAGAATTTTTTCCATTTTGGTTTAAAATTGAGGGTAAAAATAAGAAATATATATTTGTTGCGAAAATTAGAGTTTCGTCTTATAGTAGATATTCCCACAAATTTTCTTTGTGAATGACCTGAGTTGATTTGGGTTGGTACTTTTCAGTAAATGACCTTGTGAATTTCGCTTTCTGATTCGGATTGTATTTAATTTCAAAAGCATCGATTTCGTCATTTTTAATTTCTAGAAAATGAATTTCAGCCTGCTGTGCATTTCTCCAAAAATAAGTGTCTTTATAAGTCTGGTAGTATGCGAGTTTCTTTTTTCTTTCGCTGATGACAAAATTTTCCCACAAAGCACCAATGTCGTCGCGAAGCGCTATAGGTTTGAATTTTTTGACGATTCGGTTTCGCAAACCATTGTCCCAGAAATATACTTTTTGTCCTTTTTTGAGTTCATTGCCTTGGTTTTTGCCAAAAGCGGTGAGACTAAAAATGATAAAGTTTTTTTCTAAAATATCAATGTATTTTTCGACCATCAGTCGGTTAACACCCAAATCGTTTCCAAGTGAGGTAACATTAATTTCCGAACCAATCCTGAAAGCCAACATTTGAACCAGTTTTTGCAAAGTTGCCGATTCTTTGATTCCTTCTAGGTTTAAAATTTCTTTGTACAAAAAGCCATCTACCAAATCACTCAAGACGCGTTCTTCCTTTCCTGGATTGTTGACTACTTCAGGATAATAACCAAAAACGATTCGATGTGGCAACAATCTGGTTTCTGCAACAAAATTAGAATGGTTGACCATTTCTTTAAAACTCAGCGGAAAAAAGTGGCAGTTCTTCTTTTCTTCCCACCATTAAAAGTCCTCTGAAGAAAGAGGACTTATTATCAATTTCCAGTAAATATAGCCTTGCGTTTTTCTAAAAATGCGGTTGTTCCTTCCTTAAAATCTTCGGTACCAAAGGATTTTCCAAAGTTTTTAATTTCGGTTTCGTAGCCATTTACACCGTCTTTAAAATTTGCATTGATGGATTTGATTGCTTTTGAAATGGCAACCGGCGAATTTTTGAGAATTTTATTAGCTATATCTGTACAAAACAAAATCAGATCTGCGGATGGAACCACATAATTGACCAATTTCCAATCCAAAGCTTCTTGAGCATTAAGCATTGAGGCTGTCATGATGAGTTCCATTGCTTTTCCTTTGCCAATCAGTTGGGGCAAGCGTTGCGTTCCGCCGTAACCTGGAATAACACCAAGAGAAACTTCTGGCAAACCCATTTTGGCGTTTTCTGAAGCCACTCTGAAGTGACAAGCCATGGCCAACTCTAATCCGCCACCTAAAGCAAAACCATTAATTGCGGCAATAACGGGGGTTTTTAAATTTTCGACAAAATCAAAAAGCAATTCCTGACCTTGTGCTGCTAATTGAGCTCCTTCTTCTACAGAAAAATGGGCAAATTCTGAAATATCAGCACCAGCTACGAATGCTTTTTCGCCGGAACCCGTCAATAAAATAACATTGATATTCGCATCTTCTTCGGCATCTTTAAACGCTTTATGCAATTCCAAAATCGTGGCTTTGTTCAATGCATTCAATTTTGTTGGACGGTTGATAGTAATAGTAGCTATTTTATTTTCGGTACTTACTAAGATATTTTCGTAATTCATAATGCTTGCTTTTTATTGATTTTTAATTAACGGCAATGTTACTGTAAAGGTTGTCCCCTTGCCTATTTCGCTTTCAAAAGTAATAGTTCCTTTATAATTTTCTATAATATTTTTGATAATTCCAAGACCCAATCCCATTCCGCTCGTTTTAGTGGTGAATTTAGGCTCAAAGATTCGGGGAATATTTGATGCATCGATACCCGTTCCGTTGTCGGAGACTTGTATTAAAAGGGAGTCGTCTTGCTTTTTGACGTTGATTTTCACGCGCTTTTCTGCTTGAAAATCTGGAATGGCTTGAATGGCATTTTTGACTAAATTCGTGATAATCCGAATGAGTTGCGTGCGATCCATAATTGTAATAATCTCGGGGTCGTTAGATTCAAATGAAATGTACTCTTCATTGAAAATCTCTAGCGCCAATTCAATTACAGAAACCACATTCAATGTCTCATTTTGTTGGGCTGGCATCGATGCAAAATTAGAAAATGCCGAGGCTACAGAAGTCATCGTGTCAATCTGTTGAATCAGCGTTTCTGAATAATCTTTAATTTTTTGCTTAATATCAGGGTCATTTGCATCAAATTTTCGTTCAAAACTTTGCACGGTCAACCGCATTGGTGTTAGCGGGTTTTTAATTTCATGTGCAACTTGTTTCGCCATTTCGCGCCACGCTTGTTCCCGCTCGCTTTGTGCTAGAAGTAGTGCACTTTCCTCCAACTTGTCTACCATTCCATTGTAGGCTTCTATCAATAAATTGACTTCGCGGCTACTGTCGTCGGTTTCTATTTTTTCATTCTTTTGATTTAAATTCGTCGAAGTAATTTTTAACGAAATCGATTTTAACGATTTTGTAATATAACTCGAAAGAAAATAGGCCAATGCAAATGCAATAATCAACATAAAACTATACACCTGACTCAACCGTATCAGGAAATTACGCAATTCCCGTTCGTAAAACCCATCGTCTTGAATGTACGGAAGATTCAAGATTCCTAAAGGTTTAAACTTTAAATCTTTGATTTGACTAAACGAAGCACGGTACTTTTTGTCGTCGATGGTTTTGACATCAACATATCTTTTATCGACAGAAGATTGGATTAACCCTAAAATGTATTTGGGAATAGGAGGCGCGACAGTGTCAATTGAAAAAGAGGCTTTTGAGGATTTAACTAATTTACCTTGTAGGCTGTAAATGTTAATTTGTAAACTATGAATATCTGAAAGTTCGTGGATTTTATCTTTAAAAATCAAAGGTAAGTTTTTCTGTGTCAGTGGATAAGTTGTTGTAGAAAGCACAAAATTGATGTGCTCTTTGATTGCATTTTCCTTTCGTTCTAAACGTTCTTGATGGTAATCTTTGGCTTCGCGTTTAAACTGATATATAGAAATAGAGGCTATCAAAATCGAGGCAATTAAAGTCAACAGTATCATCGAAAGGAAAATCCTAATCCGCAACGATATGGTTTTTATTTTGACTCTTTTTAGCATAATTTACGACTTGTTCCGCTCCCGAATTTTTTTGTAAAATTTAAAACCCAACATGATAAGTATTGAAAACAAGAAAATTCCAATTACCCCATAAATCCAATTTACAGCATTTTTTAGGATAACCAAGAAAACAACCGCAAATAAAATAATGGTTGCTCCTTCGTTCCACAACCGCATCCAATTATTGGTGTATTTTACCTCATCTTTTTGCAATTCGTTGAATATGATTTGGCATTTCCAATGGTACAAATAAAGTGCAAAAACAAAGCCAAGTTTGACATGCATCCAAGGCATGTCTAGGAAAGACGGACTTATGTACAAAAGTGAGATTGCAAAAATACTTGCCAAAACCGCCGACGGCCAAGTGATGATGTACCACAACCGATAGGTCATTATTTTATACTGCTTTTGCAAAATCTCTTTTTCGGGAGAAGTTTTTTGAGCTGCTTCAATTTGGTACACAAACAACCTTACAATATAAAATAATCCTGCAAACCAAGTGATTACAAAAATTAAATGCAGGGATTTGATGTAATTGTAATATTCCATTTTAGTGCGAAGTTAGTACGGTTTTTATTTCCTTGTTCAAAAAATAATACGTGATTAGTGTGGACAACACATCGGAAATTGGAAATGCAATCCACGCTCCAAAAATACCAAAAAAATGAGGCAAAATTAAAACCAACGGAATTAAGAAAAATCCTTGTTTGGTTAGCGTAAGAAACAGCGCTTTTCGTGCTTTACCGGCCGCTTGAAAATAGGCCGAACCTATCAATTGAATGGCAATAATGGGTGATGCAGCAAAAACCCAACGTAAGGCATTGGGAGTTTCGGCTAAAACGGCTTCATCAGTTGTAAAAACACTTACAATTTCTTTAGTAAAAACCAGAATTCCAACAAAAATTAAAGTTGCCAAAATTGCCGCATATTTAATGGAGATAAAAATGGTTTCCTTAACGCGTTTATGGTTATTTGCCCCATAATTAAATCCCGCAATCGGCAAAAAACCTTGCGTAATTCCCAAAACGGGAAACAAAGCAAACATCAACATCCGACTGATAATTCCGTAAATAACCACCGAGTGCTCGCCACCATAAGTGTATAAGGTATGATTTAAAATAATCGCTAACAAACTGACCACACCTTGCCTAGAAAAGGTTACAAAACTCAACGACGAAATTTCTTTAACTAACGGAACATCAAATTTCAGATGATGCCATTTCAATCGCAACTCGCTTTTGTAAATAAAAAACCAAAGGATAAAAAGGAAACACATAAAATAGGAAATAGCTGTGGCCAAAGCGGCTCCAAACATCCCCATATTCCAAAATTTAATAAACAAAATATCCAGTAAAATATTGACAAAAGCCGGAATAATCATGGCAAACATGGCATATTTGGCCTTGCCTTCGGCACGAATTACGGTATTTCCCATCATGGAAAGTGCCAAAAAAGGAACCGAAATAATGATGGGAAAAAAGAATTCTTGGGCAAGCGGCACGATATTTCCTTGAGCGCCAAAGAGCAACAACATTTCTTCACTGAATAAAATGCCTAATAAAACAAAAAGAACTGCCAAAACAGTTGTCATCATGATTTGGTTTCCAAACGTTTTTTCGGCTTTTTCTTTGTCCCCCGAACCCAAAGCGCGAGACAAAACCGAACTTCCGCCAATTCCAACCGCCATTCCCAAAGAGGAAATAAAAAACGTCATCGGTAAAACGACTGTCACGGCAGCAATCGCCAATGAACCAATCCATTGGCCCACAAAAATAGTATCCACAAGAATGTTGACCGACATAAACAAAATTCCAATTGAGGCTGGAACGGCTTGTTTTATCAATAAGGATTTGATGTCTTTATTGCCTAATTCTTCGGAGGTTACCGCCATTAATTATTTTTTTTGGAAGTCAGAAATCCAGTTGGCTACGGTTTGAACCCAAGCATCATCATCATTCAAACACGGAATAGCTAAAAATTCTTCGCCTCCGTTTTCTTCAAAATCTTCTTTGGCTCTCATGGCGATTTCTTCCAAAGTTTCTAAACAATCCGTTACAAAAGCAGGCGTTACCACCGCAATTTTCTTTATTCCTCGTTTTGGCATTGCGTCAATTTCTGTATCGGTATAAGGTCGAAGCCACTTGTCTCCCGCCAAACGCGACTGAAATGTTTGCATGTATTTGTCTTTCGGAAGTTGCAATTGTTCGACCATTAATCGTATAATCTATTAAACAAATCTTCATCGAAAATTAGTTTTTCGAGACAAAAGAACAATTATTACTTACCGCTTACAGGCTACAAAAATAAAGCTATTTTGCAGAAATTTTGATTATTAACTTAAATTTAATTGTAGTTTAATTATCAAATATAGGTCTTAATTTCTTATAAAAATCTACTTTTAATTTTCTTCCAGAACTTTATAGTGATTTTGCTAACGAAACTTTTTAAGTAAATAAATAACAAATAAAAAAACAATGTTGGAATGAATAATTTCCCAATATCAGCTAAGGAAAATTTACTGTTCTTTAACAATAAGTTTTCAATAAAAATCTGTAAGTTGCGAGGAAAATAAAGGATAGAGTCTGGATTCTCAATTAACACGTAGTAAACAAAATATATAAAAAATCCGTAACTTATTAAACCATAAAACAATAGAAAGAAATCAATTTGTTTAATGAGTGATACATTAAGTTTGGCTTTTCAATAGTGTCTGACAAAATCCAATATCCGTCACTTCTAATGAAGGGATTTAAATTTCGAAGGCTTGATAGTAATATTAGATATCCAAAAACTAACATTTCAGTCATATTTAAAAATAGACCAGTTAAAATTATTAGGATAACGAAAATTAATTCAAAATAGATTCCTGCAAAATTTACTACAATTCTTTGTGCTTTTGATAATTTCCAAATATCGGTAACATCAGCGAAATATACTGGCATTAATAAATAGAATCCTCCTCCTATACCACCATGTTTAGCACCATAATGGTGTGCTGCTGAAGCATGACCAAATTCGTGCATTGTTACGCTTAAAAAGCTTAAAATAAAAAAAGAAATCCAGTTCGATGTCGAAATAGCAGTGTGGTATATGTTATAATTTGATAAACTATAAAAGCCTATGATAAACGATAAGATTATAACGATAACTATGTTTTTTTTGGCAAACAAAAAATGTAATTTTTGCGATAATATTGAAACCCTTTGTTCACTAAAAACGATGAAACTTAACTTTAAGTAGTTAGGTTTTTGATTTGGAAAGACGCCTGCTGTACCATTTAAAATTATACCATATGAAGCCAATTTTGTAAATAAGAACTGAAAGGCAAAATCATAAGGTAGTTTTACATGATAGACTTTATTATACTCTTCTATAATTTCCTCCAAACTTTTTTTGTTATCAATCAAACTTATGAAATTTGATAATTCTGATGATATTTTTATTCTGTAATCAAATATAGTTTGGTGAATAAAAAAGTCTCTTTTATTGAGTTGATGTATTGTGATATCGGGTGATATCTGTGGTATTATAAATTTTTTCATACAATGAAATAGATTGGATAATGCTTGCCGTTGTAAAAAGACGATTAAATTCTTTAGCTCTAACGTTCATGCCAAAAGTTGAAACAGGAAAAAATAGTTGTGAAGGTACTAAATCCGAAGATGCAGGAATTTGCAACGCATTTGAATTTGGCCACGAACCGTCACTCAACTGTGATTTAAGTAAAAATCTTAGAGCATTTTCAGCTGCTAATTTTGAATTTGAGTCATATAAAAGTATTTCTAATGCTAAACCAGTATAAAACAAATTCTCTCCGTACTTATCTGAAAAACTACCATTAACATTTTGCATCAAATTTACTTGCTCAACAAAAAAAGAAAGTTTTTCAAAGTCATTGAGGAGAAAATAAGATTTCGCAAGATAATAGTAAACATAAATATCACTAGACCACCAATAAGATTTGATTTTTGTATCAAAATTTATGTCAAAATACTTTTTTACTTTTAAAAAATCTTTTTGATTAGGATTGTAATTAGCTAAAAAATAAAATGATACCGCACTAACGCAATTTTGGGACTTTGTCCAGCCATCAACATTTGAAATGTTTCTATCGTCGAGAGATTTTAATAAGGTTTGTGAATTAGAGTATGTGGAAAATCCATAATCGTATTGCTGAAATTTGATCCAATTTTTATAAAGCGCTGGACTAATTTCAACTTTATTAAAGAAAAATGACAGAAATGCAAAATTTGTAGAGTCGGCATCCTCTATCCATGTTGTATTATATCCCCACAATCTTTGATTTTTAATATTGACTAAAAAATCAATTGATTTAGATATTTCACTTTGAAAAATCATTTTTAATATATCACTTTCTGAAATTTTCGATAGAATAAATGAAGTTGCCCATATATCACTTATTCCTCCTTGATTTACATACTCTCGCCAACAGCCATTAGGTTGTTGCTGACTTTTTATATAATTACATGCGTTTTTTATGCTATTGCCTACATTGTTATCCAACAAATTGTTTACAGGTTGTAAGATTTCCGATGTTAATATTTCAATATAATTATCGACTTCAATTATTGCTGAATTGAAGCTTTTTATTGTGTCATTAAGTACACTTTTCCACTTAGGTACATCAATCGAACGTACAATATCCAAGGATTTAATACAATATTGAATTCCTAAATTGTAAAGTTGTTTTGAAACACCTCTTATATAAAAATACTTTTCTAAAACTGCTGGATCATTTATTTCAATATTCTGCTTTTTGAGTAAGTAAACTGCAAAATTAAATTGTCCATTAATTATATCATTTTTGAAATCTTGTATATCATCATTAAGTTGAAAAGCAACAGAGAAGTATTTATGGGAAAGGAGTAAAAGTTTATAATCTTTATTATTTTGATTATCTAAATTATAGAGACAATCAATTGCAATTTTACCAAATGATGACTTACAATCTGCTAAAGTTTCATATTCATTAATTGAAACATCTGCTTTTTCCAACAGTGTTTTTTCTAAACTTACAGCGTAAAAATATTCGTTTTTTCTTTCGTTCCAAAAATTCCAAAAATTACCTTCTAGTCCAAAAAATGATGTTAAAATCTTAATACTTTCTTCTTGGCAAATTGATATCAATAAAAATTTTGAAGTGTCTTTATTATCAATTAAACCATCTGAAAATATTGTTGCTTTATAATATAGAAAACCTGCAATGTCCAATAAATTAATTTGCTTGTCGGTAACTGAAAAAACATTCGAAAATAATGACGGATAATTTTGATAATAAGAAGGGTTTTTATAGATAAAATTTTCATCTAAAATTTGCTCTTTATACTGTTCAATGATTGGTAAATTACTAATGTAAGTTTGAAGTGTCATTTTTTATCTTCAAAAATGAATTCATTTTCCATTTCATTTAATAGGATAGAATTGGAGCTTCTAACAGTGTTTGAGGGTAAACTTTCAAATATTGGTTTAGTTAAATTTATTAATCCGACATTATTTACCTTCTTTACAGCTTTTTCGTTTAAAACATATATTTTATTACCAAAAATTGCGTTATAGATTTTATCATCATAAGTAATATCTAACTTCGCTTCTGTTTCATATAATTTTAGAGAAAGCCTATTATTAAGTGTTTTTGAAAAATGCAACCTCATGTTATTACTCTTAGTTTCGCTAATTGATTCTTTATTATTTTTACTAATTATTCCCTTTTGGATATTTCCTCTTTGATTAGTGCTAAACGAAATATTTAAAATAGCTTTTGTTTTTTTATCAAATATAAAATTACCTATATGTTGATAGGACGAGGCACCTGATTTTTTCCATTCTGTTTCAAAATGAACATCAATAAATTCGTCAGTAGTTTTTTCAACGTAACTTGTAATATCGTCAGTAGAGCTAATAAATGAGTTAAGAAAGGTATTTAAATAAATCGTATTAATTATAGTAGATGGTACTGCAAAACCACTATTTGATGAGGTATTTAAAGTAGGTACATCTGAAAATATTCCTAAAGGAATATTTTTACTATAATCTATATATTTTAATCTTAATTTTATATCATTTTTTTTTCGAAAATAGCTCTTATCCCACCAACTAATATTTGATAAAATAAATCTTTTCATTTCGTTATTAACTGTTACGGTCTCTTTCAATATGCAATCTTTTTCAAAGGGGACGTTTACGTACAATTTTTTATAGTTTTCAAGTACATAATTTATAGCTTTAACTAGATTAAAACTATTTACAGTAACCTCTTCTAGTTTTACTACATTTGGGTTCAATCTTAAAGTGTCGCCTTTGCTTAATTTTTTCACATCAACAAACAAGGTTTCATAGCTGATATGTGATATTTTTAATATTTTTTCTAATCTAGTCACAGAGAATTTTCCATCAGAATTAGACACTGTTCCATCGTTTGAGTTAACATAATTAACACTAACATCTTCAATTGGCAAATTACTATTTTGGTCAATAACAATTAGTTCAATATCTTGACTAAAACTATAATTACAAAACACAGTAGTCAGTAAAATCAATAAAATAAAGTATGTTTTTTGCACAGTAAAAAAATTAAGTTTAATTTATAAAATGAAAAATAGAGATATCAAAGATATCTCTATAAAGTGATCTGCTTACATAAATGGTGGCGGTGGTACTGGAGGTACTGGAGGAGGTGAAGGAGGAGGTGTGTTGATTGGTATTTCAACTTTAACTGTAACAGGAATGTTTTCAATTGGCACCGTTGCAGTCACAACCACTTTATCAACCCAAGCAAACTCATACCTTTTCTCAAGTTCTTCAACTTGAAATTTTTCTAGCATCTGTTTTTCTAAATTCATAATGTATGTGATGAAAATTATACAAATATACTTTTCTTTTTATTTCGGCATATAGTTTTAGTCCTTATGTGTCTATTTTTCTTTGGGTTTATTTTACACTTCTTCCCACATTATTAAACTTCAATGCATTTTATATTTTTCTTTTATGTATATCCGTAATTGCTCATATTTTTGTATATTTGTTTGATAGATAAATTATTGGGTATGAATATTTTTAGTTTTGGAGTCGAAT
>NZ_JBIPPD010000235.1:0-4731 GCF_044368625.1 Flavobacterium sp.
AATCAATGTATGGTTTTATTTTCTCAAATGTAAAGTCTTCGTATTCTTCGTCAACCAATTCGTATTCAATTTCACTTGTAATTTCAACCTTTACGACGTTGTGCTTGTGCAATTGCATCGTCAAACTTCGCAATGTGAAATAAAAATATGCCTCATTGATTTCCTTGTTCAATTTTAAAACCTTAATGTATGCCTCTTGAACAATGTCCTCCGCATAATGACGACCACCGAACTTTTCGACGATTCTCACCCAATGCTTATGGTTGGCAAATATTTGGTCCATCCTATAATTTGTAGATTTCTTCGATTACTAATTTCCAATAGTGGGCCTTTTCTTCGCCTCCACGGTCGTTCATTACTATCTCACAAATCAACAATGCCAATTCCTTTGCCTTGTCTCGATCCTTACAAAAAAAGTTTGCATGATTGCATAAGAATGCGGCGCGTTCGTCGGGTCTCATAAGTCTTGTATTTCCATTTTTAAATATTCGATGGCTTTCATCAAATCTTGTTTTTTGTTTTCCTTTTTGCCTGCCCTTAAAACGTACTTTATTACGTTACCCAAGCAAAACCCTAAGTCGTAGTCTTTTATGATGTCTATCGCCTCAAATTGGTTTCCCTTGTAATGGCCCGGACGTATCGGATTAAAATTCTTGTTGGATTCCATATTTTCTCAATACAAAGTTTAGTTCGTCATTCATATTCATTTGACGTGTGACGTCCATTTCAGTCATTTCCAATCCAAGTTTAAAAAAATTCAACATGAATTTACCTGCCTCCACATATTGCTCGGTGACCTCAAGTTCAACTTCTTCGCGGCCCTCGTAAATGCTTGCCTCCATTTTCAACAATTCTTTCAAAAGGTTGTTGGATAAAAATTTGACGTTTTGACGGTTGAATTTTGACGGACGAAAGTCGACGTCAATGTGGTCGATTAGTGCGTTCACAAGCCCGCAATAAATGACAATCGTTTCTTTTTCTGATAATTTACCCATTTGTCAATTTGTCTTTGATAAGTTTCGTATGTAAAAATACAATTTTCTGATTATAATTTGACATTTCCAAAATTCTTTCTCGTTTGGTTGTCAGGCACTTATGTAAATCGTTGACGATTACCCCGTTGCCAAGATTAAAATCATAAATGTTTGGCTTGGCTAATTGTTCGTCAATCCAATTTACTGCCGCTTGGCAATTTGAAGGTAATCCCATCGAAAAAATTTGATTAATCAATTATCATTAATTCGTATTCAATTCTCGGATTTACCTTGTCAATGTACCGGTAAGCCACAATCCGCATACATTTGTTGTCGTTGCGAATAGCCCCGCATTTTTGCAGGCAATCCAAAATCACTTTCAATGAATTGTCAAGGTCCGAACGTTTGTCTTTGTAAAACACCTTTACATGCAATCCAAAATTTGTGTCGATGTTTTTGTTTCGATATTTGACACATTGCTTTTGAAAATCCTTTTCGTATTGAACTAAGTGTTCGGCCTTGTAAACCTTTCCGTTTCCGAATCGATAGCAATTCGATTTGCTTGGTACCTGCCCATAAATTATTTCAAACATGGCGAATTTTTATAAAAACGTTTTTGAACCCATCCGTTCCGAATCATTCGGTTTCTCTTAAAATCAATGTAAGGTCGGAAATAAAAATATCCGTAACCGCTTAAAAATACCACTTGCCTTTCGTCACAATGGTCGCATCGATATGACATTGTATATCGGTTCCCGCTCTTGTGAAACATTCTCAAAATCACTTGCGCGTCGTTAGTCTTTCCGCATTCAGTACACTCCAATTTATGGTCGTGGTAAACTTGTCTTTTATCTATATTCATATCTCACTTGAAAATTTGTTTGATTCCTTTTGTGCTAATCTGCGGGACCTGAAATATTTAATTTTTTGCTCCCAATTGTAACGCTTAACCGAATAGAATCCGGTTGATGTAATGTAAACCATAATCGTATTGTCGCAATCGCATTTCAATGAAACCGAATGGACGTTGTTTGATTTCGAAAACATCCTTTGAACTAAATCAAGGCTTTGTTTTTCTCCGCAAATTGGACATGACAAATTATGATTTTTTAATTTAGGATATCGTGCCATAAATTTCATTATAATATTCTTCTGCGTTATCATAAAACAATACTTCATAATTAAAATACCCTGAATCAAAGGAATTTATAATCTGCTCTTTCTGCATTTTTTTGGCTTGTTCAATAGTTTTAATATCATAAAATTTATTATGTTTTTGTTGACTAATTAACCATTCTACTGCCGTTTCTTTATTTTCCATTTTGCTTAATTATTAAGATTCCCGATTTTGTGTATTCGCCTTGTTCCAATTTTCCGTTCCACTCATCGCTTCCAACTTCCATTGAAAATTTTTTATACCTCCATGTGTGAATTCGATTGTCTTCTTTTGGTTCTTGATTTTTAGATTCTAACCAAAAAAATAATGCGATGCCCGTGACTGCTAAAATGATTAAATAGTTTTTAGATTTCATTTTAAAATAAAGTTAATTGTGCAATATGCTGCTGAAATCTTTTCTCGCTTGCTTTGAAGTAATCCTTATCTAATTCGAATCCAATAAATTCGAATCCCATATCGTAAGCGGCAATTCTTGAACTTCCGGAACCTAAATGAGTATCAAGTATTTTATCGCCTTTTTTAGCATAGTTTTGTAACTGCCACTTATAAAGTTTGACTGGTTTTTGTGTAGGATGAAATCTCCCACCGCCTTCATTATTTTTAGCTAAAGCTTCTCCTCTTGACATATCAAAAACTCTTATTGCTTTATCAAAAGAACTCCAAGCTAATTCTCCATCAGCTAGACTAAATTCTCTTTGACCTTTATCCCAAAAAATCCAACCCATACTTGGTTTTAAATATTCTGTCATATAATTACCTCCCCATACAATTTGATTTTTAGAAACCCTAAATAATTCATCCCAATAATTTTTTTTTGGAATATCATTATCCCATTCTGTTTGTTTGTATTGTTTCCATCCTCTTCCTGCTTTTGATTTACCTTGAGCTTTTATTCTAGATTCCGCTGCTTTATTCTGTGCTTTATCAGCATTTATACCATAAGGCGGATCAACTATCGCAAGCTCAAAATAATTGTCAGGATATTGCTTCATACCTTCAATGCAATCCATGTTAAAAACTTCGTTTTTCATACTACATCTGATTTATTTTACCTTCTTTGTCTAAACGTGTTTCAAAATTTACCATGTCATAAATGGCTCGCTTGTAACATTCCGATTTTGATTTTACAATTCTTAATTCCCGATTTTCAATATTTGCCAAACTATCCCACACCTCTTTTTTTGCCTCCACGCTTGTCGTAATTAAATTAAACTTTTGGGCTATGTCGTACAAATGGTCAAGCCCGCCTTGCGTGAATTTGTATTGTGGATTTTTTGAAATCAAATCCGCATAATCATTTAAAATATCAATTGCCTGCTTTTTTAAAACATTGTCTTCGGGGACCGGTAATGGCGGTGTTTCGACGTAGGAATTATGGACCTTCCCAATAACTTCGCGCTTGTCTTTGTCGCGGTATTTTTTTAACCATTGACAAAAGTTTGGTGAATTAAAAAAGACTTGCTTGTCATCGCCTTGATATTCCCCTTGTAATCCGCGTTTTACGGCCTCAATTACTTCTTCCGGTGTCAATGTACCGAACGACTCTAAATCGTCGCTTATACTAAAGATTTGGGCTTGCTCCTCTGCAACATTTTCGTTTCGTAATCCAAGTTTGATTTTGATTCGGGTCCAAATTCGAAAAGCTAATTCGCTTTTTTCTTTCTTCGTAAGCGTTTTCAATACTTGCCCTTTGCTAAGTTCAATTATTTTCGCTTCGGTTGGTGAAAGATTAGAGGAAATCGAATGGGTTGTTGTAAGTTCCATCGTCGTGTGATTTATCAATTGCCGCTTTGGCTTGTTGTAGGTTTATAATATTTTGTTCAAACTTACCAATTTTTTTGGTTGTGTCAACACCTATGTTTTTTTTCGGTGCAAATAAACCTTGGTAATTGTTTCCAATCGAATGGTCAATTGCCTCTTTCAATTCGTTGTCACTTTTGTCGGACCAATCTTTTATCAATTGCGCTTTTCCGATTTCTGTGTAGGTTGATTTTTTGCTTTTCTTATAATCAAACCATCGTTGAAATAAAACGTCGCGTTCCGTAGGAACTGCTACTTGTTCTATTACTATTTTATTTACTTTACTTTCTTTTTCTTTACTTTCCTTTCCTTTCTTTTGTTGAACGGTCGTTGAACGGTCGTTGGACAATCGTTTGTCGGCCGATGCTTTTCCGGCCAATTTACGTTGTTCTTTCATGCGAAAATATGGCTCTAAGTAAACCAACATTTTAGGGGAAAAAAACTTTTCGTCGTTGTCAATTTCAAACAATTCGTAATTGCATACGGTCACTCGAATCTTTGCCTCTGACACACCAAATTCGTCCGCTAACAAATCCAAGTCTTCCAAAGGATAAACTAAGTCTTGCTGTTCTCTTAATGTCTCTAAAAGCATGAAATAAATGCCGTACCCCTCAACTCCTAATTCTCTGCGTAACCGTCTAATTTTACGGTCGTGCCTTGCATTGCAAAAATGCGGGAAATAAAACGCTTCTTTTTCCATAATGATAAAAATAAAGGCCCAAATGCGTAGGAGTGCAAAAGGGCCTTGGGTTCTTAAAACCAATTAATCACCGAAAAACT
>NZ_JBIPPD010000337.1:0-4722 GCF_044368625.1 Flavobacterium sp.
CAGGGTATCCAGGGTCAGCAAGGAATCCAGGGTATCCAAGGACTAGCTGGCTTTGCATGGGATACATCAAGAGTATCTCCTAACGGCTATCTAGTTGGAGATATCGTAAACTACCTAGGCAACTACTACATCTGTATTGCAAACAATGATGCTTTGATTCCAACTACATCTTTGGGTGTTTACTGGAATGAATACTCATTTGTTGGTGCAACTGGTGCTCAGGGACCACAGGGAGATGCAGGACCTCAAGGACCTCAGGGTGAGGCAGGACCTACAGGACCTGAAGGACCTCAAGGACCACAGGGAATCCAGGGTGAGCAGGGAGAAGTAGGACCTACAGGACCACAAGGAATTCAAGGGGAGCAAGGTATACAAGGAGAAACTGGTCCTCAAGGACCTCAAGGTGACCAGAATGTATACGTATCATCCACTGCCCCGTCTAATCCTCAAATTGGCTGGCTTTGGATTGTGATATAAATGGCTTACCAAGACCTATATTCTGATGCTGCTATCTTTTATAATCTAAACAATAACTTTACGCCAGTAGTAAACACAACAGTTGCACCTGAAGCTGCTATTCGTGATGGCTTGACTGGTTCTGGTGAGACTAGACAGTATTATGCTGATGTGCCTCCAGGAAGTCCATACACTCATTCTTTAAGATTAAATGGTCAGACTGTTGCACCAAGAACAAAAAGACTAAAGCTTGGGAATCCTGAATATCAAACATATACAAATGTTTATGGTAGAGCTAGCTTTGGAGAAACAGTTAATTTTTGGTATAAGGTAGTTCCAACAACTGATGTTGCAAATATTGGTAGCACAATTCAGTTCTTTAGACGTGAAAATGGAACAACTGATGAAAGTGCATCTGTTTCTGGTGGAGCAAACTATATTGATGTTGGTTCAGGTACTGGAAAACTTGGCTGGACAAACCATAGATACGTAACTGCAGCTGCTAATGCAACTACATGGGGTGCAAACACTAGCACTCTATTTCAAGTAGTTCCTGGAATTTGGTATAACATTACTTATACATGGATTACACACTCCGTAGCTGCAACTAATGGTGGCTACAATTTAGAAAGAGCTATCTATGTTAATGGAATTCCAATTCTCAACTCTTTTGTTGAAGGTGTAAACGGTTTTGACCAGAATGATGACCTTGAATTTTTCTTTACAAATGCTGGAAGTGCAAATGTGCAAATTATGTCTAGCCTTGCTCTTTGGAATAAAGCACTTACAAGAGAAGAAATAAAAGCACTTGCAGTAAATAACTATTCAATTAGTGATATTTCTCCATATAACAACCACGTTATCAATAGCGGTGTTGAATACTACACAACCCTTAACAATCCTGATAAGAATACTGATGCTGATGTATTTGGTACCGCTGCATCCTGGGGTGCATTAAATGATAATTACACATCTATTGATGTTAATCAAGAAAGTAAGTTTGGTAAGTCTTGGAAATTTAGTACTCAAAACGGTACCGTTGTTCAAGAAGTAGATGTTGGTACTGCAGGCTTAAACGCTGGCATGAAAAATAGTGTTGCAACTGGAGCATTTACTTTTGAGTTCTGGATAAAAAATCCAATATCATCTAATAATCAATATAGAAAACTAATGGTTGCATATCCTCAAGCACCTCAAAGCAGTGCAACAAATGGACCTATTCACATTGGAACACGTGGAAGAGGCTTTAATAACAATCTAGCTACCGCAATTTGGGCACAGGTACCAATATTGACTACTACCTGGAACTGGACATTAATTAATGCGGACGGTACTTTTGTTGAAGGTGTACAGTCAAGTTCTTCAAATAGATATACACAAAACTCAACATTGCAGCAGTTATATTTGCATATTTACGAAGGAATAGCTAATAATGATTGGCACCATGTTGTAGTTACTAGAACTCCTGGTGGTACTGGAAATCAGTCTGGTAGTGCTAGTGCCTATAGAATATATATAGATGGTGTCCTTAGAACGCATGTTACTTCCAACTGGAATACAGGTGCAATTAGCACTCTTCCATATGCCCAATTCTTTATGGGTGAGCCAAGCAACCTTTTGGCAAGAGCAACAGATTTCTTTATTGACAAATTTGCATTCTATAACAGGTCATGCACCATTAGAGAAATTCAAGAACGCTACTTGATTGGAAAATCACACTTTCAGTCACAGGTAAATCTTGTCAAGTACTATGATGGCACTGATTGGCAAACTGCTTCTGCTCAGAAGGTATGGAATGGCACTGACTGGGTAGACTGGGACCACAAATATTGGGATGGTACACAATGGATAGACCTATAATCTACTCAAAGAATAGGTGTGTCCAGTGCGATTGGACAAAAAAATACCTCCAGGAAAAAAACATTGAGTATCTTGAATACAATGTAGAAGAAGATTATGAAGCATTGTTGTATGTAACTTCCCTGGGATTCAAGGCAGCACCTGTAGTTTTCTGGGGTACAGAGTCATGGACAGGCTACCAACCTGATAAACTTGCACAAATCAAGTAAAACGTGTATAATATAAGTGTCCTTCCTAAGTGGACATTATAACTAAATATACTTGTGTTGTTTTTAAGGGATTCGGCATAAGTTTGGTGGGAGGTTGTAGCTTTCCTCTGTCATATTGCCTTTTTGCTCCCTCCCACCTCTTCTAATTTTCCCTCCTAGTGTCTCTCACCCACCGCTAGGAGGGTTTTCATTTGCATGATGTTTAAAAATGTGGTACCATATAAGAGTCTTGACAGAGGACCTCAATGACGAGTAACTAACAGACATTAAAGATAACAGTATCTGCTAATCACAGATGATATCGTGGGTTGAGCCACATCACTTAGCTACAAAAAGCGACCCACCAAGCAGTCAGTTGATGACTCTGCCTCTGGATGGGATTAATTAAATTTAAGAACATATCTGTTGTCATAGAACCGCACTACCCTATGACCTTGTGAATGGATATGTATTTGGCGTAGTGGTCTAACGACACATTGATGCACTGATTCCTAGATGGGAAATGCATGGGATGGCTGATTACAAGCCATCTCTACCTAATAGCCATCTGGGAAATGACTTAGGTATTAGATATAAGAAATACTTAGATATAAATATATAAAAAACAAGCAAAGTATTAAAAATAGTGATAGAATAGTATTACCTGAAAGGCAAGGGTATGATAAACAGGCAAGAGGAGAACAAAATGATTAATGACTACATTGATAGGCAGCTAGCTAAGACAAAAGACGCTGACCTACGTATCCAGGAACAGCTGGACTTGATTTATGAATTGGCATTTGGGGGTGATGACAATGGAACTATGGATTCTACTACTAACAATTAATGTATTGTTTCTGACCTTTACCGTTGGAAAGGTAAGCAAGCAGCTTGATGAACTCAAGAAAGAGGTGATTGGCTAATGGCTAGTCTATCTGATTGGGACAGAGATTACAGCTCTGGTAAGCGTGGAGAAGAGCATCTGGACAAGGTGCTAACAACCCATGAGGTCAAGACTGACTACATGTGGCAAAAGACTGGCAACCTATTCATTGAATATGAATGCTGGTACAACAATGAGCAAACATGGAAACCAAGCGGTATTTCAGTCAGCAAAGCAGAGTACTACACTTTTGTGGTACCATTAGATGGTAAGAAGCCAATGCTTATGAGTGTTCCTATGGAAGTACTTAAAGAAGCTGTGGAAAAGCACGGTATCAAGAGAGACAACGTTAACTCTGATAACCCATCCAAAGGCTATCTTATCAAGATAAGAGATTTGCTAAATGTATATACAGGACAAGTTTGATGCCTCTAATCCATATGAATGGTTAAAGAGATACAAAACAACCACAACGCCTCAAGTGTGTAGGATATGTGATAGGACAGCCTATTACGTACACCCCACCTTGGGGCATTTGTGTGCTGCACATCTTCTTGACTTAGCTAACGTTGGTGAACTAAATTGGAAATGGTGTGATTGGGAGGATGTATGGAGCATGATGGGAAGACTATTAGGCAGGAAGTCTGGTGGTGCAGACATGACACACACGATGCTCAAGAGGCTTGCTCTGATTGCCAGCACATTGGATGGGTGGAAAGTGTGTCCCAAGTGCAGGAAGAAAAAGGAGATATCTGGCTTCAGCAAAGATAGAGCCAGAATTGACGGGTATGGCAGAATATGCAGAAACTGTGACAATGCTAGACGTAGAGCAAGGAATAAGCGATGAGTAAGTATTCAATAACAGGTAGTGACTTTCACAAAAGCAAGGAATGGCAAAGGATACGTAAAGAGTATCTACAGTATGTAGGAGAACCCTATCACTGTGTCAACTGTAATGCAGGTCCCCTATCAGGGTCAGGTATCACAGTGGACCATATCATACCTGGACATCTAGGTAATGGAGAGTATTACTATGACAACAGCTTTGAAAATCTGGCGGTAATGTGCATAAGATGCAACAGTACCAAGAAAGATAAGATTAAAGTAAGTAAGCAAAGAATAGAATGGCAAAGCGATAAGTGGTACTAATGAAGAGACTAATAGAACAAGGTTTGATAGCTTTACTAATGCTATTGATATCTACAGCAACATTGATGTATGTAATTGGAGTATCCTGTACATGCAGATAATGTTTAACAAGACTTGTGGAATAGGTCTGAGAGGTCACAGAAGGCTCATAGAAGGCATAACGTTTTTTCTGAGTATCCAGAAGAC
>NZ_JBIPPD010000268.1:0-3711 GCF_044368625.1 Flavobacterium sp.
GATTGCAATTGGTTTTTTAGCTTCAAGTTTGTTTTGCCATTCCTGAGCCGATTGTATTTTCTTGGCAATTTGTGCTAATTCTACTTCTTTTGCAGAAACCTCATTTAAGAAGTTCGTTTGTTTTATTTTGGCAGTTTCCAATTCTGTTTTAGCAAGAACAGACTGTTTTATTTTTTCGGCAAGTAGGGTGTCGAGTTTTTTGGCTTCGGTCAATTTTGGAAGTGCTTCTTTTTGCCAATCGACTGCTTTTTCCCAATACAATTCCTCTTTTTTAAGTTGATGGGTGAGTTGTTCTTTTTGAGAAAGCAAGCTTGACATACTTTCTGATAGACTGACTAAGCTGGTATTTTGTTCGGCTAGTTGTTTTTGGTTGTTTTGCAAAGCATCGTACCACGACCTAGAGGTTTGAGCTTGTTCTACCTGAAAAAGGTGGTTTTTTCTACTTTCGGATTCTAATACTGCTTTGTTTGCATTTTGTAAGTAAGTGTAAGCTTCTTCTTTCGTTTTTGAAAAAATTTCCAATTGTTTGTGCCAATTGATTGCGTTGGAAAGCAATGCTATTTCTTTTTTAAGATGTTCTATTTGAGCAGTTAATCCAATTTCTTGTTCCTTCAGTTCACTCATTTCTGACTCGGTCAAAACTGAAATTCCATCTCTTCGAATATGCAGTTCGCGAAGTATATTTTCTTCGTTTCGGCATTTTTCAAATATTTTCTTAGAAATTTCCGAGTAAATGTGTGTTCCCGTGAGTTTTTCCAAAAGCGAGGATTTCTCGTCTTTATTCGCTTTCATGAATGCGGTAAAATCGCCTTGTGCCAGTAAAACCGATCGGGTAAATTGTTCGAAATTTAATCCCACCAAGCGTTCAATTTCTTTTAAAGTTTCGGCTTTTTTTCCGGGTAAATCAATAGGGTTCGATATGTTTTTTAACGTAATTTGGTCGGCTTGCAAACTGCCTTCTGCTTTATTTCTTGCCCGTCGAACACTCCAATTGGCGCGGTAATTTTGACCGTCGATGCCCATAAAATCAACTTCTGCAAAGCCATTCGAAGTGCCGTCGCGCAAAATGCCTCGAACGTCTCCTTGACTCATCGTAGTTCCTTCGACATCGTGGATTTCGATTCCCATTTCTTTGGCTTGCAAATAACGCGGTGTTTTTCCGTACAAAGCTAAACAAAGTGCATCTAAGACGGTTGATTTTCCGGCGCCTGTTGGGCCTGTTATGGCAAATATTCCGGCTGAAGCCAAAGGTTCGGCGGTAAAATCAATTTCGGTAAGTCCTTCGAGTGAAGCCAGATTTTTGATTCGTATGGCGTTGATTTTCATAGAAGTTGGTTTGTTTTTTTATTTGTAAAAAGGGATTGATTTTTTGCAAAAAAATTATTTTTCGGAGTAATTTACTTCGTTTATGGTTTCTTGAAACAATTGCATCAAATGCTCGGGAACATCGGTGGCGTATTTGGAACTATAGGATTTTTTAAAAACGCTAATCGGTTGTAATTCGGCTAGTAGTTCTTGCGGCACATTATCGGCCGACAACTTTTTTTTATGCCGATAATGCGGCTGAATACGTGCGAGTTTTACATTTTTATGTTGTAAAACTTCGTTTATTTTATGACGCAAAGCAGGTTCGGGTTCTTCTAAAAGTACGTGAATCTCGAGGTACGGTGCTTGTTCGGTATCATTTTTATCCGGTAGCTGGTGCAATTCTATAAGTACATTGGCTAAAGTTGCTGGCTTGGAGGGAATTTGCAACAGCGGGATTGTAACGGGGATTTCGATTTGTTTTAGATTTTTTATTTCATTTTCTAACTCAAAAAAAATCACTTGGTGTTTGTAATTTCTTTCGGAAAACGACATCGGTAGTGGACTTCCACAATACCTAATGTGATTGTTACCACCCACGCGTTGTGCTTTGTGAATGTGACCCAATGCCACATATTTAATATCGGAGTGAAAAGCTTGAGCAGAAACACCTTCGATTCCGCCAATAATTCCTCTCTCTGAACAGTCCATATCTGAAATTTCTGCATTTTGTGCATGCAAATGTCCCATCGCGATAAGGGTTTGCTCGTTCGTCTTTTTGGTTTTGGCGAAAGTTAAAGCCTCTCGGTAAAATTCGGTTACACCGGCAGTGTAGGGATTTTCAACCCCTTGAATATTGGGATAATCGCCCATTCGTAAAAACGGAATGGCAAGACACCAACTGGCAATTTCTCCCGATTTATTTCGTAACGGAATAATCAATTTTTCATAATCAATAGTTCCATCGGTCCGTTTTTCAATGGTGCCGATGAGGTGAATGTTGGAAGATTCCAAAAGTGGTTTGGGTGCTTCTAATCGAGACGCAGAGTCGTGGTTTCCAGCAGTAACCACAATTTGCAGAGCGCTATTTTGTTGGGTAGCTTTTTGCAAAAAAGAATAAAACATTTTTATGGATGCCGCTGAAGGATTAGAAATATCAAATACATCGCCGCTGATGAGCAGGACTTCGATTTGCTCCTCAAAAATTGTTTTGAGTAGCCAATTTAAAAACGCTTGGTGTTCAAAAGTGCGATCGTATTCGTGAAATAATTGACCCAAATGCCAATCGGCGGTGTGAAGAATTTTCATTTGTTTGGTTCTGGGTTGTAGGTTAAGTGATATGTTGAACAGTTTGGATTTTTTATTTTGGAGTTTTTAAAACATACTTCTTAATCATGTACTTGGTAATGGGTTTCAGCGCTTTTCCGCTTTCGGGATGATATCCAGGACCGTTAAAGTACTCCAGTTGATTTTTATTTTTTTTACAATACCATACCAACGCTTTTTCATGTTTGAAAAAAGTAGTGGTATCGCACACATTTATTTTTCGCAGTGATAAAAGTTGGCTATTTATGGGCTTTTTTTCATTCGCGGTAAGCAGGCCCAATTGCTCTGTTTTGCAATCTACAACTTCATAATGGTCGTTGTTCCATTGCATGCATCCCTTGGCGTTTATGGCTTGGTATCCGTAAAAAAGAAGGACTGCAGCAAATAAAGGGACGATCCAATAGGCTGGATTGCTAACATAGTCATTTTTTAAGAGGATCGGTTTGGTATTTCTCGGATTTTCAGGTTTGATTAGAAGCGTTTTTCCGTTCTCAATTTGGCTGGTTGGCCCTTGGTTCGAACGTTCGGTTTGGAGAGCAATTGAAGCTGTTTCGGGTAGTGCAACACTTTCAAATTTGGCATATTTAAGGTAAGGTCGGGGTGAAAAATCGACTAAAATTGCCGCCATTTGCACACTTTCCAAATCAGTAAGGTCTGTTTCTCCTTTAAAAAAGGTTTCGATGGGTCTGAATTTATCCGTTGCTGCTTTTAATTTTTGGAAACTATTCGGATTAAACTCAAATCCTAAAAAAGCTCGAAAGCACAATAAATCAGGTGTATAAGAATTTTCTTTCAATACTTCAAAACACAAATTACGCAATTTGGCGCGCGAAGGATGCAATAAAAAAGAGGAATGAATGCCCAATTTTTCAATTTCATATTTCTCTTTCACTGCTTTTTTAAACGCTTCTAAAGTATTTTTTTGCATAGACCTTAAGGTATTTTACGGAATTGTCCGGAATTATAGGAATTCTGGGAATTCCTTTGCCAGCGGGGTTTGAGACAGTGTTTTCTTTGCCTCAGAATTGGTTGCGTATTATTTAGTGCTACCAACAAATGTACAAAACCAATTCAAAAAGT